>DAIRFM010000018.1:0-12935 GCA_036795025.1 Burkholderiales bacterium
GCAGCGTCCCCAGCCCGGCGCGGCGCAATTCGCCGGCGACGTAGCTGTTGCGCGGCGAGCGGCGGCTGGAGCCGCTGCCGTGGGCGAACAGCACCATGCCGCGCGGACCCGGCGGCAGTTCCAGCACGCCCGGGAGCCGTTCCGTGCCCGAGGCAACGAGCACCAGTTCGCTCGAGGAAGGGACGTTCATGACGCCCGGGCCTCTCCGGCCGCCAGCCGGCTCTCGGCCAGAGTCGCGATCACTGCCTCGTCCTCGACCTGGGTGAACGAGCGATAGAACTGTCCCACTGCTTGGAACTCAAGCGGCGTTTGCAGGCACACGACCTCGTCCGCATAGGGTGCGACAGCATCAAGGCTTTGCGGCGCGGCGACGGGCACCGCGCAGACCAGACGGCGCGGCTGCCTCGCCCTTACCGAGTGCAGCGCTGCGATCATGGTCGCGCCGGTGGCCAGCCCGTCGTCGATGACGATCGCCACCCGCCCCGCAGGGTCGATGGGCGCTCGCGCCGGAGTGTATTGCGCGCGGCGCTGGCGCAACAGCGCCAACTGCGCCTGCTGTTCGCGTGCGAGGTAGGCTTCATCGGCGCCGGCCTCGCGCGCATGTGGGGCAACATAGGCCCAGCCGCTTTCGTCGATCGCGCCCACTGCAAATTCCGGGCTGAAGGGGGCGCGCAGTTTTTTTACCAGCACTACGTCGAGTTCACCGCCCAGCGCGAGAGCGATGACCTTTCCCATCGGCACCGCGCCGCGCGGTATCGCGAGCACCAGCGGGTTCTGCCCGCGGTATGGTGCCAGTGCCTTGGCGAGGCGTTGCGCCGCATCGATCCGGTCCACAAACACTGCCCCCCACCTCGCGCTTGATACAGGTCGAATGCAGAATCTACCTGACGCTGGAGCGGGGGTTATGCGTTTGATCAAATCCGGATCATTTCGCCCGCGCTTTTGGGGGCGGGCGTTCAGCCCGAGTGTCTAGAGTTCGCGACGATCTGGTGCAGCCTCTCGACGTCGAGAATCTGCAGATCCTTATTGTGTGCCCGGATCACCCCGGCTTCGTCGAACCTGGACAATGCCCGGCTGACGGTTTCCTGCGTCAGGCCGAGGAAACTTCCCAGGTCGAGCCGGGTCATGCGCAGGTTGAAGCGGGTGTCGGAGTAACCGAGGCGCGCGTAGCCCTCGCCCAGAATCAGCAGAAACGCGGCGACCCGGGACTCGGCGCCGAGCGAGCCCAGCAGCCACATCTGCATGTGTTCGCGCGTGAGCTGGCGGCTGAGCAGGCGATAGACGAACTGCTGCAACTCTCCGGCCTTGCCGCCAAGGTGGGCAAGCCGCGGGAACGGGATGATGGCCACTTCGCTGTCTTCGAGGGCCACCGCCTCGGTGCGGTAATGCTGTGCCTCGATCCCGTCCAGACCGAGCACGTCGCTCGCCATCGGAAAGCCCAGCACCTGATAGCTGCCGTTCGCGTCGAGCAATACGTTCTTGAAAGTGCCCGAGCGGATGGCGTAAATCGGGCCGAACGGATCGCCAGCGCGATACAAGGCCACGCCCTGTTGGACGCGGCGCAGCGTGAAGCTCATGCCGTGGTCGATGCCGGCGCCATCGAGCCCGATCCTCAGCAGCCCGCCGAGCTCCTTCAGGCTCAGCGACGCGGCCCCGCTCGGCGGTGACACCCCGATTTGTGCATGGAGTGGTTCGACTCGTTGTTGCATGGCAATGTCCCCGCGACTGGGTCAGGTGTGCGCCAGACCCGCTTGCAAAAAACCCCGAGAAACCCGGTTGAGGGCTCCGGAACCTAAGGTCAGTCTAGGGGTGTTGCGGGAACAGATATATCGGGCGGACCTGATCCTTGACTACCGGGTTTACGGTAGTCCTGGGCCGCGCAACAAGTTGCGCGTCGAGCCGGCGATACCGGCGGGCGGCAGCCTCAGATCGAGGTGAGCCCCTCGCGTATCGCGTATTTGGTCAGTTCCGCCACGTTATGCAGGTCGAGCTTGCGCATGATGTTGCGCCGATGCACTTCGACCGTGCCGGTCGCAATGTGCAGTTCCTCGGCGATCTGGGCCGAGGTCTTGCCGCTGGCCAGGAGCTGCAGCACCTCGCGCTCGCGCCGGCCCAGCGCTTCGCTCTGCTTCCCCTGCAGCGAGTGCTTGCGCAAGCTGTCGACGATCGCCGCGGCAGCCTCGGCGTACAGATAGCTCTGGCCTTCTGCCATGGCGCGTATCCCGCGCAGCAATTCCTCGCTGCCGGCGGATTTGGCGACGTAGCCGCGGGCGCCTGCCTCCAGCATCTGCAGCACCATGCGCCGGTCGGCAAAAGTGGACAGGCCCAGCACCTTGATGCCCGGGTTTTCGGCGAGCATGCGGCGGGTCACCTCGATACCGCTCATTCCTTCCAGGCCGATGTCCATGACCACTACGTCTGGCGCGAGTTCGCGCGCGAGCTCGAGCGCCGCGGCGCCATCGTCCGCCTCGGCGACCAGCTCGATGTCGCCGGCCTTTTCCAGGATTGTGCGCAGGGCTTCGCGCAGCATCCTGTGGTCGTCCACCAGCATGACCCGGATGCTCACGGCGCGGCTGCCTTCTTCGGCGGCGGTGCTGATCTGGACATCGCTTGCCTCTTGTGCCCCGCCGCCGGGTGACTGCGGGTTCCGTCCCATTCGTTTTACAACAGCTTGCACGCCTCGTCGAACGCGAGTCGCGGGCTGCGCGGCATCACTTTCGACGGATCGCCATAGCCGAGGTTGCACAGAAAATTCGACTTGATGCCGGTCCCGGCGAAAAACTCGGCATCCACCTTGGCGTTGTTGAACCCGGACATCGGGCCGCATTCAAGACCGATGGCGCGCGCCGCGATGATGAAGTAGCCGCCCTGCATCGAGCCGTTGCGGAACGCGGTCGTCTCGACGTGCGCCCTCTTGTCGTCGCCGGCGAATATGCCGCGCGCGTTCTGGTTGTGCGGAAAAAGCTTCGGCAGCAGTTCGTAGAATTGGGTGTCGTAACCGATGATGGCGGTTACCGGCGCCGCCATCGTCTTGTCCACATTGCCCGGGTTGAGCGCCGGCTTCAGCCGCTCCTTCGCTTCGCGGCTGCGCAGAAACAGAAGGCGCGCCGGGCTGGTGTTCATCGTGGTGGGCGCCCATTTCATCAGGTCGTAGAGCTGGTGCAATTGTTCGTCGCCGACGGGCTTCGCCTGCCAGCCGTTCTGTGTCCGGGCGGCGCGGAAAATCAGGTCCATGTCTTCGGCGCTGAGCGTCATGATCGGTGTCTTCTGTTGTTGAGCGAAAAAAAAGATTATAGGCGAATGTGACGAAGAAGCAGGGTGCTCCAGTTGCAGCGCTCATCCTGCCCGGCCGTCCGCACTCGAGGCGGGTGCCGCCTCGGCCCGGGCGCCACCGCCTGGGTGGAAAAAGTGGGGCGCCCAAGCACCATTATATTCATATTTCACTTTCGATATATATTTTATCTATCTGTTTTATATTGATTTTATAATTTAGACATCGCTGATACAATCGCTTTTAAGTCTTTGTCCCAATTGGAGAAATCTTAATTCAGTGCTTGACCTGAACAATTAACTCCTCTAGAGTGGGGAATAGTAGCTTTTAGTGGGAAATTATGGGATTTTCCACTCAAGCCTCTTACACCGAAGAAGGGGATGCGATGTTTCAGGGTGCGGCAGCCTTAAGCCTCGATGTCAAGGGACGTCTTACCGTTCCTTCGCGCCATCGCGACGCGCTGCTGGAAAAATCTTCCCCTCCCAGTCTAGTACTCACGGCGCACCCCGACGGCTGCCTGCTGCTCTACCCGGCGAGCGCCTGGGAACCGATCCGCGCCCGTGTCATGGGTTTTCCTGCGCTCGATGCGCGCTTCTCCGTGTGGAAGCGCTTGCTCGTCGGCTTCGCCGAAGAAGTCGAAATCGACGCCGCCTGGCGCGTGCTGATCTCGCCCGAGTTGCGCAAATTCGCCAGCCTGGAAAAACCGGTGATGCTGGTCGGGCAGGGCAGCCATTTCGAGCTCTGGAACCACGATACTTGGGAAAAACAATTGGAGCAGCTGGCGGCGCAGACCCAACTGCCGCCGGGGATGGAAGATTTTGCTCTGTGACCGTCTTTGGGGCTGAGGACGCGCGCGCGGTGGCGGCGCAAGACTCGCACCGGACGGTACTGCTGGAGGAGGCGATCGATGCTTTGGCAATACGTGCCGATGGTGCCTACATCGATGCAACCTTTGGCCGCGGCGGACACAGCCGCCTGATCCTCGACCGGCTGGGTCCGCGTGGGCGCCTGATTGCGCTCGACAAGGATCCGGAAGCGGTCGCGGCTGCAAAAAGAATAAGCGACGCTCGCTTTTGCGTGGTGCACGCGAGCTTCGCCGAACTGGCCGGAGTGCTCGATCGCCTCGGCCTGGAGGGTGTGGATGGGGTGCTGCTAGACCTGGGCGTGTCCTCGCCGCAGTTCGACAATGCCGCGCGTGGCTTCAGTTTTCGCCGCGACGGCCCGCTCGACATGCGCATGGACACGAGCCGGGGGCAAACCGCCGCACAGTGGCTGGACACAGCCAGTGAAGCCGAGATCAGGGAGGTGATCCGCGATTATGGTGAAGAACGGTTTGCTAAACAGATTGCAAAGGCGATTGTTGCTGCTCGGCAAAGAGGGCCTGTTGTCACCACAGGGCAACTTGCCGATATCGTGGGTGCGGCCGTCCGCACGCGGGAAAAAAACAAGGACCCGGCGACGCGCACCTTCCAGGCTGTACGGATTTACCTCAATCAGGAGCTTGCGCACTTGTCGTTAGCCCTGCCGCAAATCCTCGAACGGCTGACACCGGGTGCGCGCCTGGCGGTGATTAGCTTCCACTCGCTCGAGGACCGCATCGTGAAACAGTTCATGCGCGATGCCGCACGCGCCGATGTGCCGATACGCCTGCCGTTGCGCGAGCGCGAGCTGCCGCAGCCCAGGCTGCGTCTGATCGGCAAGCCGGTGCGTCCGTCGGCGGACGAAATCGCGGCCAACCCGCGCGCGCGCAGCGCCACCCTGCGCGTCGCCGAGCGCACCGGGGCCTGAGTTGGCGCGGATCAACCTCATCCTGCTCCTGCTGCTCACCGCCTGCGCGCTCGGCCTGGTGACCTCGCAGCACAAGGCGAGAAAGCTGTTTGCCGAACTGGAGCAGGAGCAGGAACGCGCCAAGCAACTCGATGTCGAGTGGGGGCAACTGCAACTGGAGCAGAGCACCTGGGCGATGCATGCACGCGTCGAGAAGATCGCGCGCGAGCGCCTGCGCATGAGCGTACCCGATGCGAAGCGCACCCAGATGGTGATGCCCGGGGCGGACCTAGGGGTGAAAGCGGAGGCCAAGCGGTGAATTACGCCGCCAGCCCGGTGCTCGCGCTGCAGCTGCCGCTGTGGCGCTCGCGCCTGCTGCTCGTGCTCATCGCCGGCGGCTTTCTCGTGCTCGCCGGCCGCGCCGTCTACCTGCAGGGCCTGAACAACGATTTTCTGCAGCAGAAAGGCGAGTCGCGCTACAGCCGCGTGCTGGAGATCAGCGCCAATCGCGGCAGGATCACCGACCGCCATGGCGAGGCGCTCGCCATCAGCACGCCGGTGAAGTCGGTGTGGGCGATTCCCGAGGAGGTTCAATATTCTTCGCAGCAGCGCGCCAAGCTCGCCGCGCTGCTGGAGTTGCCGCCGCAGGAAATCGACAAGCGCCTGAACGAATCGACGTCCTTTGTCTATCTCAAGCGCCAGATCCCGCCGGAAGTTGCCGAACGCGTGAGTGAACTGCACATACCGGGCCTGTTCCAGAACCGCGAGTACCGCCGCTACTACCCCGGCGGCGAGGTAATGGCGCAGGTGCTCGGCTTCACCGGCGCGGACGATGCCGGCCAGGAAGGCATCGAACTCGCTTTCCAGTCAACGCTCGCCGGCAAGTCCGGCAGCCGGCGCGTGATCAAGGACCGGCTGGGGCAGATCGTCGAAGATATGGAATCGATCCGCGAGGCGCAGAATGGCCGCGACCTGGCGCTGGCGCTGGACGCGAAGCTGCAGAACCTCGCTTTCTCGCAGCTGAAGCTCGCCGTGGAGAGCAACAAAGCCAAGGCGGGCGCGATCGTGGTGCTCGATGCCAAGACCGGCGAGGTGCTGGCGCTTGCCAACCTGCCTACCTACAACCCCAACAACCGCAGCCGTCTGTCGGGCGCGCAATTGCGCAACCGCGTCATTACCGACACCTTCGAGCCGGGCTCCACCCTCAAACCCTTCACCGTGGCTGTTGGCATCGAACTCGGAAAAATCACGCCGGAGTCGATGATCGCGACCGCGGGCGGCAGCCTGACCATCGGCAAGGCAACGATCCATGATGCGCACCGTTTCGGCGACATGACCGTGACGCAGGTGATCCAGCGCTCGAGCAACGTCGGCGCGGCCAAAATCGCCCTCGGCCTGCCGGCGGAGGCGATGTGGGGCATGTTCGACAAGACCGGCTTCGGCAGCGCGTCGCGCCTCGGCTTTCCCGGCGAAGCAGGCGGCAAGCTGCGAGCGTACAAGACCTGGCGGCCGATCGAGCAGGCCACCATGGCCTACGGCCACGGCATCTCGGTATCGCTGCTGCAACTGGCGCGCGCCTATACCATTTTTGCCCGCGACGGTGAACTGATGCCGTTGTCGCTTCTCCGGGTCGATGCCCCGCTCGCCGGCAAGCGGGTGATCTCTCCTGCTACCGCGCACAAGCTGCGCGACATGCTGGAGCTGGCGGTCTTGCCCGGAGGCACGGCGCCCAGGGCGCGCGTGATGGGCTATCGCGTGGCGGGGAAAACCGGAACTGCGCACAAGGAAGAAAACGGCGGTTATGCCGAGCACAAATATGTGTCCGCTTTCGTCGGTTTCGCGCCGGCCTCCGATCCCAGGCTGGTGATCGCGGTGATGCTGGATGAGCCTTCCGCCGGCCAGTACTACGGCGGTGCGGTGGCGGCGCCGGTGTTTTCCGCGGTGATGGGCGGGGCGCTGCGCATGCTGGGCGTGCCGCCGGATGCGCCGCTCAAGCCGCTGGAACTGCCGCCTGAGGGTTCCGAGATCAAGGAAGGCGTTTAAAGGCAGGGGACTGAAGAAGGACGAGGCAGAAGCGCAATGGACAAAGAGTCAGGACTACGGCCCCCGAACTAACGTGACGAAGACAGCGATCGACATACTGAGCCAGTTGCAGCTGCAGGGAGCGAAAATCGGCGGTTTAAGCGCCGACAGCCGCGCCTTGCGCGCGGGCGACGCCTTCGTTGCCTACCCGGGCGCAAGTGCCGACGGCAGGCGCTACATCGCCGATGCCGTCGCCCGCGGCGCTGCCGCAGTGCTGTGGGAACGTGAAGGCTTTTCCTGGGACGAGGCTTGGCGCGTGCCCAATGTTGCGGTGGACGGCCTGCGCGGCGTGGCCGGTGAAATCGCGCACGAAGTCTACGGCCGCCCGTCCGAGAAACTGTGGCTGGCCGGTGTCACCGGCACCAACGGCAAGACTTCCTGCAGCCAATGGATCGCGCAGGCGCTCAGCGCGCTCGGGCGCAAGACCGCGGTGATCGGCACCCTCGGCAGCGGCTTCCCGGCTGTGCCGGGACGTGAATTGGCCCAGCAACTTGCACCGGCAGCGAATACCACGCCGGATGCGATCGAACTGCATCGCCGGCTGGCCGAGTTTCTCCAGGCGGGTGCGCAGGGTGTGGCCATGGAAGTCTCCTCCATCGGGTTGGACCAGGGGCGGGTCAACGGCGCGCAGTTCGATGTCGCGCTGTTTACCAATTTCTCGCGCGACCATCTGGATTACCACGGGGATATGGAGCGTTACGCCGCGGCCAAGGCGCGATTGTTCGATACGCCGGGGCTCTCCGGCGCGGTGCTCAACATGGACGACGTGCTGGGCGTGCGCATCGCGCAGAAGCTCGCCGGCAGCAAGGTGGCGTGCGCCGGCTACAGCGCCCATGCCGGGGTCGCCGGCGCCGCGAGGCTGGAATTCTTCCTCGAGGCCGAAAACATCCGGTTGACCGAGCGCGGCCTTGCCTTCGGCCTGGTGAGCTCCTGGGGCCGTGCCGAGGTGCACAGCAGGCTGCTCGGGCGCTTCAACGCGGCCAACCTGCTCGGCGTGCTGGGCGTGCTGCTCGGCGCCGGCGTGGCGCTGGAGCCGGCAGTTGCGGCGCTCGCGGTGCTTACGCCTCTGCCCGGGCGCATGCAGCGCCTCGGCGGCGCGGGCAAGCCGCTTGCCGTGGTGGATTATGCCCACAGCCCGGATGCGCTGGACGTAGTGCTGATGAGCCTGCGCCCTCTGGCGCAGGCGTCCGGCGGCCGGCTGATCTGCGTCTTCGGCTGCGGTGGCGACCGCGACCGCGGCAAGCGCGCATTGATGGGGGCGATCGCGGTGCGCAACGCCGACCAGGTGGTGCTGACCAGCGACAACCCGCGCAGCGAAGATCCGCTGGCGATCATCACCGACATACTGGAAGGCGTGCTGGGCGAGGCTCACGCGGGGCAGGAGCCGCAGGTTATCGTCGACCGGCGCGAGGCGATTGCTGCGGCAATCGCCGGCGCAGCCGCAGGCGATGTCGTGCTCATCGCCGGCAAGGGCCACGAGGATTACCAGGAAAGCGCCGGCCGGCGCATTCCGTTCCTGGATGCCGCGGTGGCGGCAGAAGCGCTCTCGGCATGGACGCAATGATGGACCTGCGCGAAGCGGCGCAGGGCGCCGGCGGTGAGCTGCGCGGGGCTAACGCGCGCTTCGCCGCGGTATCGAGCGACACGCGCACGATCAAAGACGGCGCGCTGTTCGTGGCGTTGCGCGGCGAGCGCTTCGACGGCCACGAGTACATCGCCGCGGCGCACGCGCGCGGCGCAGTGGCCGCCATGGTCGACCGGCGTGCGCCGCCCGCGAGCGGCGCTTCGCCCCTGCCGCTCCTGCTTGTGGACGATACGCGGCTCGGCCTGGGCAGGCTCGCCGCCTACTGGCGCCGAAAATTCAAACTGCCGCTGATCGCAGTCACCGGTTCGAACGGCAAGACCACGGTGAAGGAGATGATCGCCGCCATTCTTGCCGACCACGCAGGGGCCGCACGCTCCTACGCCACCCCGGGCAACCTCAACAACGACATCGGCTTGCCGCTGACCCTGCTCGGCCTGCGCGCGCAGCACACCTGCGCGGTGGTGGAACTGGGGATGAATCATCCGGGCGAAACCGCCTATCTCGCCGGCATCGCGCAGCCGACCGTGGCCCTGGTCAATAATGCGCAGCGCGAGCACCAGGAATTCATGCACAGCGTTGAGGACGTGGCGCATGAGCACGGCGCGGTGTTCTCGGCCCTGCCCGCGGACGGAATTGCCGTGATCAACGCCGACGACACCTATGCCGACTACTGGCGCGGAGTGTCCGCGCCGAGGCGGGTGCTGGACTTCGGCATCGACCGGCCGGCAGCCGTTGGTGGCCGCTACGAGCTGCGCGATTTCGGCAGCGAAATCGTGTTGCGCATGCCGCAGGGCGCGGCGCCGATCAGCCTGCGGGCTGCCGGGGCGCACAACGTGCGCAATGCCCTCGCGGCCGCCGCGGCGGCTTCGGCCGCCGGCGTCGGCCTGGCCGCGATCGCGCGCGGGCTCGCCGGTTTTCATCCGCTGCAGGGGCGGCTGCAGAAACAGACCGGCAACTGCGGCGCCATCGTCCTCGACGACACCTACAACGCCAATCCGGATTCGGTCATCGCCGCGATCGACGTGCTGGCAAGCGCGGCAGGCAGGAGATTCCTGGTGTTGGGCGACATGGGCGAAGTCGGGGCGCACGGCGCGGCTTTCCATGGCGAAATCGGTCGTTATGCGCGCGCCTCCAACATCGACCGCCTGTTCGTCCTCGGGGAGTTGTGCACGCACGCGGCGGCGGCGTTCGGCGAGGGTGCGCAGCACTACGGCGATATCGATGCCCTCCTGGCCGCGCTCCAGCCTTGCCTCGCGGCCGGCGTGACCGTGCTGGTAAAGGGGTCGCGCTTCATGCGCATGGAGCGCGTAGTGCGGGCGCTCACCGGCGCGCCGGCGGGAGCACACTGAATGCTGTTCGAGCTCGAATGCATGCCACGCTCGCTCCTGTACTTGCAGGCAACGACGCCGCGCGCCGACCGGTCGCGCTCTTATGAAACCAGGAGAACCTGATGCTGCTCGAGCTCGCTCAGTATCTCGCCCGCGACATCCGCGCCTTCAACGTGTTCGGCTACATCACGCTGCGCGCGGTGCTTGCCTGCCTCACGGCGCTGGCGATTTCGTTCATCGCCGGGCCGCTGGTGATCCGCAAGCTGACTGCCTACAAGATCGGCCAGTCGGTGCGCGACGACGGCCCGCAGTCGCATCTCACCAAGGCCGGCACGCCCACCATGGGCGGGGCGCTGATCCTGGTTTCCGTCGGCATCACCACGCTGCTGTGGGGCGATCTGTCCAACCGCTTTCTCTGGGCGGTGCTGGTAGTGACGCTGGGCTTCGGCGCGATCGGCTGGGTCGACGACTACCGCAAGGTGGTGCAGCGCAATCCCAAGGGACTGTCGGTCAGGACCAAGCTGTTCTGGCAGTCGGTGATCGGCCTGATTGCCGCCGTGTACCTCGCGTTCGCCGTGTCGGCGCCGAGCAGCGCCAAGATCTTCGACCTGTTCACGGCGTGGGTGGGCAGCGGCCTGTCCATGACCCTGCCGCCCAAGGCCGACCTGATCCTGCCTTTCTTCAAGAACATCGCTTATCCGCTGGGCGTGTGGGGATTCATCGTGCTCACCTACTTTGTCATCGTCGGCACCAGCAACGCGGTCAACCTCACCGACGGTCTGGATGGCCTGGCGATCATGCCGGCGGTGATGATCGCCGGCGCGCTCGGCCTTTTTGCCTACGTTGCCGGCAACACGGTGTACTCGAAATACCTGCTCCTGCCCTATATCCCGGGCGCGGGCGAGCTGACGGTGTTTTGCGGCGCGCTCGCCGGAGCCGGCCTGGGCTTTCTCTGGTTCAACGCCTACCCGGCCGAGGTGTTCATGGGCGACGTCGGTGCGCTCGCGATCGGCGCGGCCCTGGGTACGGTGGCCGTGATCGTGCGCCAGGAAATCGTGCTGTTCATCATGGGCGGCGTGTTCGTCGCCGAGACGCTGTCGGTGATGCTGCAGGTGCTGTACTTCAAGTGGAGCGGCGGCAAGCGCATTTTCCGCATGGCGCCGCTGCATCACCACTACGAGCTGTCCGGGTGGAAAGAGTCACAAGTCGTGGTGCGGTTTTGGATCATTACGATGATGCTGGTGCTGTTCGGATTGTCGACATTGAAGCTGAGATGAATCTGGCGGACAAAAATGCGTTGGTTCTGGGCTTGGGAGAAACCGGCCTGTCGATGGCGCGCTTTCTCTCTCGCCGCGGCGCGCGCGTGCGCGTGGCGGACACCCGCGACGATCCGCCCAAACTGGCGGCGCTCGGCGAGAAAGTGCCGCAGGCAGAGCTTGTCCTCGGCGCCTATCGCGACGAATCCTTCGCCGGCATCGATCTCATCGCCATCAGTCCGGGGGTGCCGCTGGCGACGCCGCAGGTGCGCGCGGCCGCTGCGCGCGGCGTGCCGGTGGTCGGCGATATCGAACTGTTCGCGCAGGCACTGCGCGAAGACAACAGCGGTGCGCAGGCGCTGCGCGCGGGTAACGGCGGCACGCAGGCAGCGCGCGATCGCAACCGCGGTGTCCAGACGCCGCCGCAAAGCCCGCGGCCGCAGGTGTTGGCCATCACCGGCACCAACGGCAAGACCACGGTAACCGCGCTTGCCGGAGCAATGTGCCGGCGCGGCGGGCTGGCGACCGAGGTGGCGGGCAATATCAGCCCGGCGGCGCTGGACGCGCTGATGCAGTGTGAAGATGTTCGGCACAAGCCGGAAGTGTGGGTGCTGGAACTCTCCAGCTTCCAGCTCGAGACCACGCGCACGCTCAATCCGGTCGCGGCGGCGGTGTTGAATCTCAGCGAAGACCATCTCGACCGCTACGACGGCATGGCTGCGTACGCGCGCGCCAAGGCGCGGATTTTCCGGGGCGAGGGCATCCAGGTGCTCAATCGCGACGACGCCCGGAGCATGGGCATGGCCGTGGCCGGCCGCAAGCAGGTGAGCTTTGGCCTGGATGCGCCGACCCGGGCCGAGGATTTCGGTCTGCTGCGGGTCGCCGGCGAACTGTGGCTGGCGCAAGGCGCGACCCCGCTCGTGGCGGTGAAGGAATTGCCGATCGCCGGGCTGCATAACGCGGCCAACGCGCTCGCCGCGCTGGCGCTGACACGTTCGCTCGGCGAGTCCTATCCGCCGCTACTGACCGCGCTGCGCGATTTCAAGGGCCTGCCGCACCGGCTGGAGAAAGTGGCCGAACTCGGTGGCGTCGCCTTCTACGACGACTCCAAGGGCACCAATGTCGGCTCCACGGTCGCGGCGCTGGAGGGTTTCGCCGAGCTCACCGCGCGCGGCGCACGCATCGTCCTGATCGCCGGCGGCGAGGGCAAGGGGCAGGATTTCGCGCCGCTCGCCGGGCCGGTTTCGCGCCATGCGCGTTGCGCCGTGCTGATCGGACGCGATGCTGAGCAGATCGCGCGCGCCATCGGCGCGAGCGGCGTTGCCGTATTGCGCGCCGGCAGCATGGAGGAGGCGGTGGCGCAGGCCCGCGCCCAGGCGCAGCCCGGCGACGTGGTGCTGCTGTCGCCGGCCTGCGCCAGCTTCGACATGTTCCGCAATTACCAGCATCGCGGCGAGGTGTTCGCCGGATGCGTACAAGAGATCGCCCATGCTCAGCTACATTAAGGCCGAGCGCACGTCGCCCGCGGAATTCGACCAGGCCCTGGTATGGACCGCGCTCATCCTGCTGGTGCTGGGGATGGTGATGGTGTATTCGGCCTCGATCGCCACCGCCGAGGCGAGCCGCTTTACCGGCAACCAGCCGGC
>DAIRFM010000158.1:0-4892 GCA_036795025.1 Burkholderiales bacterium
CCCAGCAGAAATTCTCCATGAACTGGCTCGGCAGTTCGACCGCGTCCCACTCGACCCCGTGTATGCCCGACACGCCGACGTAATCGACACGGGTGAGCAGATGGTGCAGGCCGTGGCCGAATTCGTGGAACAGCGTCAGTACCTCATCGTGGGTGAACAGCGCCGGCTTGGCGCCGACCGGGGCCGAAAAATTGCAGGTGAGGTAGGCCACCGGGGTCTGCACGCGTTCGCCCAGCCTGCGGCGGCTGATGGCTTCGTCCATCCATGCGCCGCCGCGCTTGGTATCGCGCGAGTACGGGTCGAGATAGAACTGGCCAACCAGGTTTCCCTGCGCGCCGCTGACGCGGAAAAAGCGCACCGTTGGATCCCAGGCCTCGGCCTGGTCGGGCTGGATGCGCACGCCGAAAATAGTCTCTACCAACCGGAACATCCCTTGCATCACCTTCGCTTCCGGAAAATACTGCTTCACTTCCTGGTCGGAAAAGGCGTAGCGCGCGGCGCGCAGTTTTTCCGAGGCGTAAGCGAGGTCCCACGCCTCGAGTTGGGCGAGGCTGAGTTCGGCCGCAGCGAATTCGCCCAGTTCGGCATAGTCCTTCCTCGCGAAAGGCAGGGCCTTGGCGGCGAGATCGTTCAGGAAATCGAGCACCTGCTCCGGCGTCCGCGCCATTTTGGGCACCAGCGAGACCTCGGCGTGGTTGGCGTAACCGAGCAGTTGCGCCGCCTCGTGGTGCAGCCTGAGTATTTGCGTGATCAGTGGCGTATTGTCGAGTTCGGGCTTGCCGAACTCGCTCGCCCGAGTGACGTACGCCTGGTACATTTTTTCGCGCAGGTCGCGCTGCTCGGCGTATTGCATGAAGGGCAGATAGGAAGGCGCGTGCAAGCTGAATTTCCAACCTGGTTTGCCCTCCTTGTCCGCGGCGGCGCGCGCGGTTTCGATCACGTCCTCGGGAATGCCGCCCAACTGGCCGCGGTCCTCGATGTAGAGCGCAAAAGCGTTGGTGGCGTCGAGGAGGTTTTCGGAGAATTTGGTTGCGAGGCGCGCCAATTCCTCCGAGATGGCGGCAAAGCGCCGCTTCTTCTCCGGCGACAACTCCGCGCCGGAGAGGCGGAAATCGCGGATCTCGTTGTCGACGATCTTGCATTGTGCCGGCGTTAGCGCGGCGAATTCGGGCGAGACCTTCAGCGCCTTGTATTTTTCGAACAGGTTCAGGTTTTGGCCCAGTTCGGTGTAGTACTGGACGATCTTGGGCTGGTTCGCGTTGTAGGCCGAGCGCAGTTCGGGCGAGTCGAGGACGCCATGCAAATGGCCGACCACGCCCCAGGCGCGCGCCAGTTTCTCGTTGGCGTCCTCCAGCGGCGCCACGAAATCCGCCCAGGTGGCCGGTGTTCCGGGCCTGGTCAGGCCTTCGATCCGCGCGCGGTTTTCCGTCAGCAGCAGATCGACGGCCGGGCCGATGTGTTCCGTCTTGATCCCCGCAAAACGGGGCAAGCCGGTGAAATCCAACAGAGGATTGACGTCAGTCATATTCATCTTTGCTTAGGTGGTTGAGGGGCAAGAGGCAACAGGCCGCGTTCCGGCGCGTTGCGGGCAAGGCTGGCGTGTCCGGCGCGCACGGCGGCTACGGCCGAATCGGGCAAGAGGTTTGAACGTATTCCTGGTGTCCTTCGCTTTTCGTTGCGCTCGGGGCTTCCTGCCTATGCCTGGGCTTTCAGCACCAGCTGCACCAATTCGGCGACCGATGCGGCGCCCATTTTTTGCATTACGCGCGAGCGGTGAACTTCCACCGTCTTGATGCTGATGCGCAGTTCGTCGGCGATCTGTTTGTTCAGCTTGCCGGCGACGATCAGGCCGAGCACTTCACGCTCGCGCTGCGTCAAGCTGTCCAGCCGCTGCGCCACCGAAGCATTTTCCGCGCGCTTGGCAGCGGCGGCGCGATCCTGCTTCATGCAGGATTCGATCAGCCCCAGTACGTCCCGGTCGTTGAACGGTTTCTCGATGAAATCGGCGGCGCCTTTTTTCAGTGCCGACACCGCCATGGGCACGTCGCCGTGGCCGGTGATGAAAATCACGGGCAGGGTCGAGGCGCGCGCTTGCAGTTCCCGGTGCAGATCCAATCCGTTCATGCCGGGCATGCGCACGTCGAGCACCAGACAGCCGCAGAAGCCGCTGTTGAAGACCTGGAGGAACGCCTCCGCCGAGGGGTACAACTCGACCTTGAGCCCGCGCGATTCCAGCAGCCACTTGAGCGAATCGCGCATCGCCTCGTCGTCATCGACGATATGGACCCTCGGTTCTGTCATCGCGGATTCACGGGAAGGGTGAAGCTGAACACGCTGCCGCCGCCGGAATTGGCTACCGCCCACAGGCGCCCGTGGTGGAACTCGATGATCGAGCGGCAGATGTTGAGGCCCATGCCCATGCCTTCCGGCTTGGTGGTGTAAAAAGGCGCGAATAGCTTCTCCGTTTGCCCGACCAGCACGCCGTGGCCGCGGTCGGCTACCTTGACCTCGATGAAATCCTTGCCGTTGGCGCGCGCGCTGATGGCGAGTTCGCGTTCGCTGCGCGGAGTGTCGTGCATGGCCTCGATGCCGTTCTTCACCAGGTTGAGCACCACCTGCTCGATCATGATCTTGTCGGCGTAGGCCGCGGGCAGGTCGGACGGGACGCTGACGCTGATGCGCGCGCCCGTCTTGCGCGCTTCGATCTCGGCGAAACCGATGACCTCTTCGATGACGCCGGCGATCTCGACCGCGGCGCGGTCGGGCTCGCTTTTTTTGACGAAGTCGCGCACGCGGCGGATGATCTTGCCGGCGCGTTCCGCCTGCGCACTCGCTTTCTGCATCGCGGCGAGCAGTTCTTCAGGGCGATAGTCGTTCGCCTGCAGGCGGTTGACGCAACCCATATTGTAATTGGCGATCGCCGAGAGCGGCTGGTTCAGCTCGTGCGCCAGGCTGGATGCCATCTCGCCCATGGTGATCAGGCGCGAGGTTTGTTCCAGCCGCTCCAGCTGCTTGTTATTCAGCTCCTCCATGTTCATGCGGTCGGTGACGTCGGTGGCGATTTCCATGCGCACTACGCGGCCATCGACCCACTGGATGGCGCGCTCGCGCAGCTGGTACCAGCGGCCGTTGAGGCCGTTCTGCAACTCGGTATCATGCAGTTCGAGCGGGGTTTGATGCGGCGCGAGCTTTCTCGCTTCGGCCATGAAGCGCGCCGGATCCGGGTGGCAAGCGCTGGTGACCTGCCAGCAGTTGCGGCCCACGGTGTCGTAGCCGTAGATGTTCTTGAACGCTTTGTTGGCGAACAGGATTTCGTCCGCTACCAGGTCGGCGACATAGATCGCGGCATCCAGCCCTTCAAGCACAGCCATGAAACGCTGGTGCGAGGCCTCCAGTTCGGCGCGCGCGCGCCGCTGCTCGGTGATGTCGTGGATCGAGGCCATCCAGCCGGCCTGCCGGCCGCTGGAATCGACCAGCGGTGCTTGGTAGATGCGCACGTCGAAATCTTCGCCGTTCTTGCGGTGGAAGCGCGATTCGATGTCGCCGCGCGGCGCCTCGCCGGCGAGCGAGCGCTGCAGGTTGCGCCAGTGCTCCGCCGTGTCTTCCGGACTCCAGTAGGGAAAAGGCGCGGTGGCGCCGATCAGTTCCTCCTGTGGGTGGCCGACCATTTTGCAGAAGGCGGCGTTGACGTAGGTGATGCGCCCGTGCATGTCGATGGCACGCATGCCGGTGGGCATGGATTCCTCCATCGCCTTGCGAAAATTGGATTCCGCGCGCAATGCGTCCTCGGCGCGAATGCGCCGCGCGAGGTTGTTACGCAGCGACCACAAGCTCCATACCACCAGCAGTGACAATCCGACGATCAGCAGGATCGGCAGGATTTTCGCGAGGCTGGTATCGGTGCGGTAGGCGACCACGTGCATCTGCATGCCGTTGCCGGGCGGGTCGAAGTTGAGACTGTAGCTAAGGCCTTCGTCGCGCGGATGTGCGGCGGAGTTCTCCGCCAGCAGCTGGTTGCCGGCACCGGTGAAGCTCAAGTGGTATTTTTCCGAGAACCATGCCGGCACCAGATAGTGCAGCATGCCCGACACCGGGTAGGCCGCCACCATGGCGCCAAGGAAATTGTGACCATGATGGATCGGCACGAACAACTCGAGGGTCGGGCCGGAGCGTTTGCTGATATACGCGTTGCCGTACACCGGGCGGCCGGAATTGCGTGCAGCGATAAAGCCTTGCTCCTGCTCCCTCGGCGCGAGCGACTCGCCGATGTTCCAGTAACCGGTCTCGAACGGTGCGGCGTCGCGGATGATCTTGTCGGCATCGGCCCAGGCGATGTTGGACAGGTGCGGGTTGATCGCCAGGTACTGGGTCGCGCGGGCCTGGAATTTGCCGCCGCTGATCTGGCCGTCGGAAGCCTCGCGCGCGAGCTCCTGCAGGAATTCCTGGTCGCTTTGCATGTGCAGGCGCAGGGTCTGCTCGGCCCACTGCACGTCACGCGCCAGCGTCGCCATCTGCTGATCGAATTCGCGCGTTTGCAGCATCCACACCAGCGCCACCATGGCGAGGATGAACGCGCCTACGGCGATGTTGGGCATCATCCACTGCCAGCCCTGGCTGGTTTGAGTGGCCGTGCTGTTGACGCTTCGGGGTGGCATAGGGGTTGTACGGGTGCAGAGGCGAAATAGGGATCCGGAACCCATAATGCTAGCATGACCGCCTTCGGCGGCTATAGACGCATCATGCCAGTGTGCCCTGTTGCGGCTATTGGGGTTTTCCCGACCGAAACCCGGCCCGCATGGTGAGTGTAGACAGCAGGCCCTAGGGTTTATCCCAATAGCGCCCGGCCGGGGCGGTATCTACACTGAACCCCGGAAGCTGCAACATGGGTATTC
>DAIRFM010000159.1:0-4888 GCA_036795025.1 Burkholderiales bacterium
TCCAGCGCGGTGTAGAACTCCAGCCGCGCGACAATGCCGAAGCGGTCGCGCAGCGGATTGGTGAGCATGCCGGCACGGGTGGTGGCGCCCACCAGCGTGAACGGCGGCAGATCGAGCTTGACCGAGCGCGCCGCCGGCCCCTCGCCGATCATGATGTCGAGCTGGAAGTCTTCCAGCGCCGGATACAGGATTTCTTCCACCACCGGCGACAGGCGGTGGATCTCGTCGATGAACAGCACGTCGTTCGGTTCGAGGTTGGTGAGCAGCGCCGCAAGGTCGCCCGGGCGCTCGAGCACCGGGCCCGAGGTGTGGCGCAAATTGACTCCCATCTCGCGCGCGATGATGTGGGCCAGCGTCGTTTTCCCCAGACCCGGCGGTCCGAACAGCAGCACGTGGTCGAGCGACTCTTTGCGCTGGCGCGCCGCCTCGATGAAAATCGAAAGCTGGCCGCGGATTTTTTCCTGGCCGACGTACTCGGACAATGCCTTGGGACGCAGCGCGCGCTCGAGCGCCTCTTCCTGCGGCGAGGCGGGATCGGTGGCGATCAGACGGTCGGTTTCAATGGCCATGCGCTATCTTACCCGTGGGCACGGCCCCCGTTCTTGCGATCCTGAGTTTCTCGCTCATTTCGTTTCAGCGCGCGAGCGCGCGATCCGGGCGCGCGGACTGGGAGACATCCGCAAAAAAAACGACGTAATGCGTCGTGCGCCCGGCCGCATCCCGGATCGCCGAAATGTTCCGCCACTCGCGGTAGATGCTGGCGTCTTTCCGGCGGCACCAGGAGCTGCCGCTCCAGTGACCCTGGCGCTTCAATGCGTCGCGAATTTCGTCGTAGAACTCCTGCGGTTGCAGGGCGGTGCGAAACTCGGTTTCGGATTTCCCGCACACCTCCTCTGCGCCGTACCCCGTGACTGTCGTGAACGCCCGGTTGACCGACAATACGGTGCCGTCGGCGGCGACGATCATCATCGCATCGGCCATGTTCTCGAACACATTCGCCTGGAGCGCGAGCTTTTTATCCCGCTGGCGCAGTTCGGTGACGTCAGTCGAGACGACTACAGTCCTTGGGGCGCCTGCGTGCGAAAAAGATTTTGCCTTGGCCTGGAACTCGTGCTCCTTGCCATCAGCGGCGATCAGGCGGTAGAGAAACCCCTGCGACTCCCCGCTCTGGACCGCTTGTTCGAGCGCGGCGCGCGTTGCGTCCCGATCCTCCGGATGCAGGTGAGCAAGGGCATCGGCGCCGATTTCCAGCGCCGCTTCGGGGAGCAGGCGCCGGTACGCAGGATTCGCGTATACCCAGCGCCCCGCGGCGTCCAGCATTGCGATCAGGTCTCCCGCATTCTCGGTGATGATCCGGTAGTGCTCCTCGCGCTGGCGCAGAGCCTCGCGCGTGTCGCGCAATTTGCGACTCTGCGCGAACGCGATGTTGCCAAGACCAATCACGTAGACGAACAAGCCCATCAGGCACAGCGCAGCAGCAACGGGATCGGTCTGCGGCGAAACCTTGAACCCGGCGACGAGCCCCCACGCAACGGCGCCGAAAGCGAACGCGAGCAGCGCGCCCAGGGCCCCGCGCCAACCGCGGTTCATCGCGTTGTTGAGCGAGGTCCCCAAAAAGATTGGAAACGCAATCCAGGTCGGAAACTCGAGCGCGGATATCCAGATCCCGAGCAGCAGGCAGTCGAGCAGCAAATTGGCATGCTCCGCTTTGAGCGAGTCCGGGGCCCTGCGGGCGCGCCAGAATAGCAGGTGCGGATAGGCGAGAAACTGCAGCGCGAGCAGCGCCCACGCGAGCCCGCCATAGCCCCGCCCCCACATTTGCATGCCGATGGCGACGAACAGCACGGCGAAAGCGGTGGCCCGAATCTGGTAAAAGATTCGGACAAACCGGTGGTACTTCTTGGTCACGCTTTGACCTGTAGATTCGATGTCAGCCATCCGCAGCGGAAACAGTTAAAGTTTATCAGGGATCGGAACTTGGGCCTCTGGCGTCGCGCGCAAATGGATCTGTCCGATTTTGCCGCACGCGAATCCGGTCAGCCCCTGGCCAGCGACTTGAGCGCCTGGCGGATCCCGTCCGACACACTCAAACCTTCGGGCAGTTGCTTGAGCGCATGGAGCGCCTCTTTCTCGTTGTACCCGAGCGAGAGCAGGGCATTGAGCACGTCGCTGGACGCCGGCGCGGCGCGGTTCACCGCCACGCCCGTCGTGAGTTCGGCGCCAAGCTTGTCCTTCAACTCGAGCAGCAGCCGCTCGGCAGTCTTTTTGCCTATGCCGGGAACCTTGGTCAGGCGTCCGGCTTCCTGCGCCGCCACCGCCTGCACCAGGTCGGCGACGCTCATGCCCGAGAGCAGCGACAGCGCGGTGCGCGCGCCGACGCCGCTGATTTTCAGCAGCTGGCGAAACGCCTTGCGCTCGGACTCGCTGGCGAAGCCGTAGAGCAGATGCGCGTCTTCGCGCACGATCAGATGGGTGAACAGCGTCACCCGCTCGCCCACGTTGGGCAGGTTGTAAAAAGTGCTCATGGGTACGTCGATCTCGTAGCCCACGCCCTGCACCTCCAGCATCACCTGCGGCGGGGTTTTTTCCAGCAGCACCCCGCTCAAGCGTCCTATCATACGAGCCGCCCCCTCTTCACGCGGTAGCCCGCCGTGGCAATCGACCCCAGACCCTGCCCGCCATGGGCATGGCAGATGGCGCAGGCGAGCGCATCGGCCGCATCCGCGCCGGGATTGCCGGCCAGGCCGAGCAGGCGCCGCACCATCTCCTGCACCTGTTCCTTTTTCGCGTGGCCGTTGCCCACCACCGCCTGCTTCACCTGCAGCGCCGTGTATTCCGCCACCGGCAGGCTCTCCAGCACCGCGGCGCAGATGGCCGTGCCGCGCGCCTGGCCGAGGAGCAGGGTGGATTGCGGGTTGACGTTGACGAACACCTTTTCCACCGCGACCTGCTGCGGCTGATGCGCCTGGATCACTTCGCGCAGACCCTCCAGTATGGTTTTGAGCCGCCCGGGCAGGTCCGATTCCGGTGCTTTGATGCAGCCGCTGGTGACATAGGCGAGCTTGCTGCCGTTCTTGCGGATGATCCCGAACCCGGTTATGCGCAAGCCGGGATCGATGCCGAGTATGGTTATAGTGGTATCGGCCATCGGCGGATTATAGCGCCGCTGTCGCCGCAGGCGAGCGTAATACTTGGCCGCAGGCGAGCGTAATACTTGGCCGCAGGCGAGCGTAATACTCAGCCGCAGGCGAGGGTAATACTCAGCCGCAGGCGAGGGTAATACTTAGCCGCAGGCGAGGATACAGCTGGCCGCAGGGCCTCAGTCGTCGATCGCCGCCGTGGTGTAGACTTCCTGCACGTCGTCGAGCGCCTCCAGCGCATCGAGCAGCTTTTGCATGCGCGCCGCGTCATCCCCGCTCATGACGGTTTCGCTTAAGGGCTTCATTGTGATCTCGGCCAGTTCGGCCTTCAGGCCCGCCTGTTCCAGGCCCTGCTTCACCGCGGAAAACTCGTAGGGCCCGCAAATCACCTCGACCGAGCCGTCTTCGTTGGTGAGCACGTCCTCCGCGCCCGCCTCCAGCGCCGCCTCCATCACCTTGTCCTCGCTCGTGCCCGGGGCAAAAATGAACTGGCCGCAGTGCTTGAACATGAAACCGACCGAGCCATCGGTGCCGAGGTTGCCGCCGTTCTTGACGAAGGCGTGGCGCACGTCGGCCACGGTGCGGGTGCGGTTGTCGGTAAGGCAATCGACCATCACCGCCGCGCCGGCGATGCCGTAGCCTTCGTAGCGCACCTCGTCATAGTTGGCGCCATCGAGCGCGCCCGCGCCGCGTTTGGTGGCATTCTCTATGTTGTCCTTGGACATGTTCACACCGCGCGCTTTTTCGATGGCCAGACGCAAGCGCGGGTTCATGTTGGGATCAGCGCCCCCCATGCGCGCCGCTACGGTGATCTCGCGGATCAGGCGGGTGAATATCTTGCCCCTCTTGGCATCGGTGACCGCTTTTTTGTGCTTGATGTTGGCCCACTTGGAATGTCCCGCCATGATTGCTGTCTCGATTGCTTCAGGAAGTTTATAATTTTAGCATTGCACCCGCGCCTGCGGCCCTTGATTCCCTTATTTTGCAAACAACACTAAAAGGAGACACGAAATGGATATGGGACTTCGCGGTAAATCGGCATTGGTATGCGCATCGAGCAAGGGCCTGGGGCGTGGCTGCGCGTTCTCGCTCGCGCGCGAGGGCGTGAACCTCGTCATCACCGCGCGCGGCAAGGAGGCACTGGAGAAGACCGCGGCGGAGATCCGCGCCGCCACCGGGGTCAAGGTCACGACCGTGGCCTGCGACATCACCACCGAAGCCGGTCGCGCCCTGGCGCTCGCCGCCTGCCCCAATCCGGACATCCTCATCAACAACGCCGGCGGCCCGCCGCCGGGCGATTTCCGCAACTGGAACCGCGACACCTGGATCGCCGCGCTGGACGCCAACATGCTCACTCCGATCGAACTGATCAAGGCGACGGTGGACGGCATGATCGCGCGCAAGTTCGGCCGCATCGTCAACATCACCTCGAGCTCGGTGAAGGCGCCGATCGAAATCCTCGGCCTCTCCAACGGCGCGCGCTCCGGCCTCACCGGCTTCGTCGCCGGCATCGCGCGCAAGACCGTGGCGCACAACGTCACCATCAACAACCTGCTGCCGGGCTCGTTCGACACCGACCGGATCCGCACCACTTGCGAGACCCAGGCCAAGAACCGCGGCGTCAGCGTCGAGGTGATCCGCAAGGAACGCATGGCCCAGTGCCCTGCCGGCAGATTCGGCGATCCGGCCGAGTTTGGCGATGCCTGCGCTTACCTGTGCAGCGCACAGGCCGGCTATGTCACCGGGCA
>DAIRFM010000160.1:0-4884 GCA_036795025.1 Burkholderiales bacterium
CATCCCAGACCGAAATCACCGCATTCGCGGCCACGTTGGTGAACAGCGCGATTTTTTTGCGCTCCTCGTCCGGGATCGGACGGTCCGAGCGGCACAACAGCGCGTCGGCCTGAATGCCGACCTCGCGCAACTCCTTCACCGAGTGCTGGGTCGGCTTGGTCTTGATTTCGCCGGCCGAGGCGATGTAGGGCACCAGCGTCAGGTGCACGTAGCAAACGTTGTCGCGCCCCAGTTCCAGCCCCATCTGCCGGATGGCCTCGAGAAACGGCAGGGATTCTATGTCGCCCACCGTGCCGCCGATCTCGACGATCGCCACCTCTGCGCCCTCTGCGCCCCTGGCGATGAAAGCCTTGATTTCGTCGGTGACGTGCGGGATCACCTGCACCGTGCGGCCCAGATATTCGCCGCGGCGCTCCTTCTTGATCACCGACTCGTAGATCTGGCCGGTGGTGAAATTGTTGCTCTTTTTCATCCGCGCCGAACTGAAGCGTTCGTAGTGCCCCAGATCGAGATCGGTTTCGGCGCCATCTTCGGTGACGAACACCTCGCCGTGCTGGAACGGACTCATCGTTCCCGGATCGACGTTGATGTACGGATCCAGCTTGATGTTGGTGACTTTGATGCCGCGGGATTCGAGGATTGCGGCGAGGGAGGCGGCGGCTATCCCCTTCCCAAGAGAGGAAACTACACCGCCGGTAACGAAGACATATTTAGTCATCTCAGAATCGAGAGATGGGATAACGGATGTTACAGCAAAAAAGGGGGGCGCTCAACGTAATTCCATGGACCTCGATCGTTGCCCAGACGATCAACGCCCAATAGCTGCTTGCAGATCAATTCGGGCGGTGCACCTCGATCCCGCGCTTGACCACGCCAGCGCACGGATTGGCGCCCAGGGCATAGGCGAGTTCGGCCGGCTCCCCGATATCCCACAGCGCGAAATCCGCAGCCTTGCCCGTTTCCAGCGTGCCATGGGTTGAGCCCATCCCAAGTGCCCGCGCCGCGTGGCAAGTCACACCCGCCAACGCTTCCTCGGGCGTCAGGCGAAACAGCGTGCAGGCCAGATTGAGCATGAGCAGGATGGAGGTCGCCGGCGAGGAACCGGGATTGCAGTCGCTGGCGACGGCCATGGGCACGCAGTGCCGCCGCAACGCGGCCACGGGCGGAGGCCGCTCTGCGCGCAGGAAGTAGAACGTGCCGGGCAGGAGCACTGCGACTGTGCCGGTCTCGGCCATGGCCTGCACCCCGGCTTCGTTGGCGTGTTCCAGGTGATCCGCGGAGAGCGCGCCGAAGCAGGCGGCGAGGACCGCGCCGTTCCCGTCTGCGAACTGATCGGCATGCAGCTTCACCGGCAGGTGCAGGGCCCCGGCGGCCTCGAACACGCGTGTCGTCTGCTGCGAAGAAAAGCCGGCGCCTTCGCAAACAGCATCCACTGCATCCGCGAGCTTGGCTTCGGCCACCGCGGGCAGCATCTCTTCGCAGACCAGATCGATATAGGCCTCTGCACGGCCCTGGTATTCCGGCGGCAGCGCCTGTGCGCCAAGAAAGGTGGTCTTCACCGTCACCGGCGCCGAACCACCCAGCAGTCGCGCCACGCGCAGCATTTTCATCTCGGTCGCTACGTTCAGGCCGTAGCCGGATTTGATTTCGACCGTGGTCACGCCCTCGTCCAGCAGGCGCCTGAGCCGCGCCGATGCGCTCCTGATCAGCTCCATCTCCGACGCCTCGCGCGTCTCGCGCACGATGGAGGCGATACCGCCGCCCGCGCGCGCGATGTCCTCATCGCTCGCCCCCTGCAAGCGCAGTTCGAACTCGCGCGCACCGCTGCCGGCATAGACGAGGTGGGTATGGCAGTCAATCAGCCCGGGCGTGATCCAGCGGCCTTCGCAATCGTGCACCTCGCGCGCGAGTTGCGCCGGCTCGTCCGGCAACTCGGCGCGCGCGCCGACCCAGGCGATCCTGCCTTCCCCCACTGCGAGCGCGCCCCGCCTGATGATGCCGTACTTGCCCTCGCGCAGCGTGGCCAGATGCGCGTTGATCCAGATCGAATCCCACATGGCGAGCCTGTATTGATAGAGGCTATCATAGCATCCGGTCAATGAGATCCCGCCTGATGAATCAGATCGAAACCGAAGCCACAGCCGGCGCCGGCACCCTGATCGCCGTGGTCGAACAGATGGTGCGCGACACGGGCCACAGCCGGGCGATACAGGTCGCGCTCGACAGCTCGCTCGAACGCGACCTCGGCCTGGACAGTCTGGCGCGGGTCGAGCTGGTGCTCAGAGTCGAGCGCGCCTTCAACGTGAGCCTGCCGGAACGCGCACTGTATACAGCCGAAACGCCGCGCGACCTGCTGCGCCTCGTCCACGGCAGCCAGGGCGTGCGCAGGGTCGGGCCGGAAAAGGACATCCGCAGCCTGGTGCAGGCCGAACCTGGCGCAGTCGCGTGCGAGGCGCAAACGCTGCTCGACGCGCTCGACTGGCATGTGGCCCGGCATCCGGACCGGCTGCAGGTTCACCTCTACGCCGAGACCGGCGAAGAGGAACTTTCCTACGCCGCCATCCGGCGCGGCGCCGCGGCCCATGCCAGCCGCCTCGCCGCGCACGGCTTGCAGCCCGGGCAGACCGTAGCCATCATGCTGCCCACCGGCCGCGATTACCTGTTCAGCTTCTTCGGCATTCTCATGGCGGGCGGCATTCCGGTGCCGCTGTATCCGCCGGCGCGGCCGGCGCAGATCGAAGATCACCTTCGGCGTCACGTCGGCATCCTCGGCAACTGCCGTGCCGCAATGCTCATCACCGTCCCGGAAGCGAAAACCGTGGCGCTGCTGCTGCGCTCCCAGGTGGAATCGCTGCAGCAGGTGCTGATGCCGGACGATCTGGCCGGCGGCGATGCCGGTTTCACGCCGTTGGCGGCAAACCCCGGTGACATCGCCTTCCTGCAATACACCTCCGGCAGCACCGGTAATCCCAAGGGCGTCGTGCTCACGCACGCCAACCTGGTCGCCAATATCCGCGGCATGGGGGAGGCAGTGCAAGCGAGTCCGAACGACGTGTTCGTGAGCTGGCTGCCCCTGTACCACGACATGGGCCTGATCGGCGCCTGGTTCGCCGCGCTCTACCTCGGCTTTCCCACCGTGCTGATGTCGCCGCTCGCGTTCCTGTCGCACCCCAGCCGCTGGCTGTGGGCGATCCACCGCCACCGCGGCACTCTTTCGGGTGGCCCCAATTTCTCCTATGAGCTTTGCTTGAAGCGCCTCGAAGATCAGGAACTCGAGGGCCTGGACCTGTCCTGCTGGCGCTACGCTTTCAACGGCGCCGAACCGGTGAGTCCGGACACGCTCGCCGCATTCGAGCAACGCTTTGCACGCTATGGCCTGCCCGCGAACGCGCTGCAGCCGGTCTACGGGCTGGCAGAGGCTTCGGTCGGGCTCGCCTTCCCTGCGCCCGGCACGCACTATCGCATCGATCGGATCGAACGCGCAGCGTTCCAGAACCAGGGCGATGCGCGGCCGGCGGCCGCAGGCGAAGCCAATGCCCTCGAAGTGCCCTGCTGCGGCCGGGTGATACCGGCGCATCACCTGCGCGTGGTCGACTCAGCGGGCGTGGAACTGGCGGACCGCCAGGAAGGCCGCCTTCAATTCAAGGGGCCGTCTGCGACCAGCGGCTATTTCCGCAATCCCGAACAGACCAGAAAGCTGTTTGCCGGCGCATGGCTGGACACGGGAGATCTCGCCTATCTCGCCGACGGCGAACTCTATCTCAGCGGGCGCGCAAAAGACATCATCATCCGCGGCGGGCGCAATCTTTATCCCTACGAACTGGAGCAGGCGGTGGGCGCGCTGCCCGGCATACGCAAAGGCTGCGTTGCGGTGTTCGGCAGCCCGGATCCCCGCACCGGCACCGAGCGTGTCATCGTGCTCGCTGAAACGCGGGAAACCGCAGCCGATGCCCTGGAAGCGCTGCGGCGGAGCATCAACGACCGCGCGCTCGATCTGATCGGCCTGCCCGCAGACGACATCGTGCTCGCCCCGCCGCACACGGTGCTGAAAACTTCCAGCGGCAAGATCCGGCGCGCGGCCAGCCGCGAGTACTACGAGCGCGGCGGCAGCAGCGCGCGGTCGGCGCCGGTGTGGCTGCAACTCGCGCGCCTCGCCTGGGCAAGCCTGCTACCGGAGCTGCGGCGGCAGCTGCGCGCCCTGTCGGGCCTGGCGTATTCGGCCTGGGTCTGGTTGAGCTTCCTGATGCTCGCCATCCCGACGCTGGCGGCGGCTGTGCTGCTGCGCAATCCCGCCCGGGGCTGGCGGTTTAGCCGTGTCGTAGCCAACGGTTTTTTGCGGCTGTGCCGCCTGCCGCTGATGGTACAGGGGCTCGAGCACATCCCGGCTTCCGGACCATTCGTGATGGCAGTCAACCATGCCAGCTATCTCGATGGCTTGATTCTGCTCGCCGCTTTGCGCGAGCGCGGCTACCGCTTTGCCGCCAAACGCGAGTTGAGAGAATCGCTGCTGCCACGGCTGTTCCTGCAATCGATAGGCACCGACTTCGTCGAGCGCGCCGACATCAAGCAAAGCGTGGAGGATGCGTCGCGCCTGGCCGAGTCGGTGCGCGCCGGGCGCGCGCCGATCTTTTTCGCCGAAGGCACCTTCACCCGCACTGCGGGCCTCCTGCCGTTTCGCATGGGAGCCTTCGTGATCGCGGCGCAAACCGGGGTGCCGCTCGTGCCGGTGACCATCCGCGGCACGCGCTCGGTACTGCGCGACGGCAGCTGGTTCGCGCGGCGCGGCGCCATCGTCGTCACCATCGCCCCGCCGCTCGCGCCGCAGGGCAGCGACTGGAACGCCGCCGTGGCGCTGCGCGATGCCGCACGCGCCGAAATTCTGCG
>DAIRFM010000161.1:0-4863 GCA_036795025.1 Burkholderiales bacterium
TCGACGCGATGGTCACGGGCTGAACCCGCCTCGTTCAATGGCCGGAGGCGGACCGACCGGTTTCCCGCGGCGGGCTTTTCCGGGTGTGAGCGCCGCGCCTGGCCAGGGCGCGGCGGCCTTATCGCTTTAGAACTCCAGCTTTTCGCCCGGCTTGATCGGAAACACCTTGGTCGGGCTGGCGCCCAGCGCCTGAATGTATTCTTCCGGCGTGCCCTTCAACTGCGGGATGGTCCCGTAGTGCACCGGAAGCGCGTACTTGGGCTTGATCCACTCGCGCGTCGCGAACGCCGCGTCTTGGGGGCTCATCACAAAATACCCGCCGATCGGAATGATGACCAGATCGGGTTTGTAGTACTCGCCGATGAATTTCATGTCGCCGAACAGGCCGGTGTCGCCCATATGGTAGATCTTGAAACCGTTCTCCAGTTCGATGATGAAGCCCACCGGTTCGCCGCCGATGTGACTCTCATCTTTGCCGGTGGCCGGGTTTTTCCATATGATTTCGGAAGAATGTTCTGCATGGGTTGCAGTGATCTTGATATTCGGCCCGAGCGGCGTGACTGTCCCGCCCTTACCAAAGCGTATTGCCAGTTCGGGAGGCAAAACGCCGAGGGTAACCCACACCTGCATCAGGCCGGCCGGTCCGTATACGGGCACGTTGTTCTTCTTTGCCAGCGCCGGTGCGTCCGCCGAATGATCGTAATGGCCATGGGACACCAGGATCAGGTCGACCTTGCCCAAGGCGTCGAGGTTCTTGTATTCCGGCGGCGTCTTTGGGTTGGTGATCAGCCAGGGGTCGATCACGATCACCTTGCCGCCGGGGGTGGTGACCTTCATCGAGGTTTGGCCCAACCACTGTATCTGGACCTTGCCGCTCTGCGCCCAGGCGGTACCGGCGGCGAGCATGATCAACAAACTCAGTGCAAATCTTAGATGCTTCATTTTCCCCTCCTTCTTTTATGTTACACAGACTGTCCGAACGCTCCTTATAGCACGAGTATTGTCCGGAAATCATTGACATTGGTCCGGGTTGGGCCCGTCACCACCAAATCGTTCAAAACCTCGAAAAAACTGTAACCGTCGTTGTTCGCCAGCAACTTTTTCGCCGAGACGCCGGCCTGGGCGGCGCGCGCGAGCGAGTCCGGCGCGAGCACCGCGCCGGCGTTGTCCTCCGAGCCGTCGATGCCGTCGGTATCGCAGGCGAGGGCGTGGATATCGCGCATGCCGTCCAGTTCCAGCGCGAGCGACAACAGGAACTCGGAGCAGCGGCCGCCGCGGCCGCTGCCGCGCACGGTGACCGTGCATTCGCCGCCCGAAATCAGCGCCAGCGGCGGCTTGAACGGCTCGCCATAGCGGCGGATCTGGCGCGCCAGCGCGGCGTAGACTTTGGCGACTTCGCTGGCTTCGCCGGTGACGCTGTCGCCCAGCACCACCGGCGCGATGCCTTGGCTGCGGAAGTAGGCGGACGCGGCCTGCAGCGAGCCCTGGGCTGTTGCGATGATGCGGTTCTCCACGCGTTTGAACAGCTTGTCGCCGGGCTTGGGCGTCTCGGTGATCTCGCCGCGCACGCCGCGCTGCAGATGCGCCATTACCGACGCCGGCGCCTTGACGCCATAGCGAGCGATGATGTCCAGAGCATCCCGGTAGGTGCTCGGGTCGGGCGCGCAGGGGCCGGAGCCGATATGGGTGGGATCATCGCCGGTTACATCCGAGATGATCAGCGCCAGCACCCGCGCCTTGCACGCCGCGGCGAGCCTGCCGCCCTGGATGCTCGAAATGTGCTTGCGCACCGTGTTCATGTCCTGGATGGGGGCACCGCAGCGCAGCAGTTCCTTCGTCGTCGCCTTCAGTTCGTCCATGCCGATGCCCTCGGCGGGCAGGCTGAGCAAGCTCGATCCTCCGCCCGATACCAGCGCGAGCAGCAGGTCGTTCGGGCCCAGGGTTTTCGCGCGGCGCAGGATTTCCTGCGCCGCTTTCTCGCCGCTCTCGTCAGGAACCGGATGGCCGGCCTCGATTATCTTGATGCGGTTGGTCAGAAGGCCGTGCCGGTAGCGCGTGATGACGAGGCCGTCGAGCGGTGCGGCGGACGGCCAGTGCTGCTCGACTGCGAGCGCCATGGCGGCGGCGGCTTTGCCCGCGCCGACCACCAGCGTCTTGCCCTCCGGCGGTTGCGGCAAGTGCTGCGGCACGATCTTGAGAGGATCGGCGGCGCCGACTGCGGCGTGAAAACTTTCGATGAGCAGCGAGCGCGGATCCATGGTCGGCGAAAGATAGCAGCTTTTCACGGCACTCGCCACGCGGCGGCATTGCAGCAGCGGGGGCCGCAAGCCCTATGCGATTCCGCTCGGCGACAGGTTTCACCGGGTCATCATGCCCATCGCGCCTTTGAACAGGGCGCTATCCGGATTGGCGAGTTCTTCGACCACGGTGAGATGGTTGCGGCCGGGCATGGGAATGTCGCCGGCAAAGGCATAGCGCCAGGTCCTGGCGATGAGCGCGTTCTGGCGCTTGAACTCGTCCGATTCGTCGCCGCCGACCGCGGTATAAAGCGGCGCGGTGGTGGCGGGCGGTATGGCCACGGGGCTCAGCCTGCGCGCCTGCTCCTGGTCCAGTTTCAGGTCCTGATTCACGAACGGCGCGTGCGCCAGGGGCTCCAGATCGTAGACGCCGCTTATCGCAAGGCCGCCCTTCACCAGGTTGTAGGGCAGCTCGGGCATGTATGTGTTCCAGCGCGCCGCCAGCATCATCGCCGTCAGGTGGCCGCCGGCCGAATGTCCCGCAACGTACAGCCTGCCCGGATTGACGCCGTAGCGCGCGCCGTAGTGCCACAGCCAGGCGATGGCGAGCAGGTTCTGCTTGACGATGTCCTCGATTCCGACTTTCGGGCACAGCCCGTAGTTGGGGAGGGCCAGGGTCACGCCGCGGCGGTTGAAGGCGGGAGCGAGATAGGAAAAATCGCTCTTGTCGAGCGACCTCCAGTAGCCGCCGTGGATGAACACCAGCAGCGCCTCGCTCTTGCCCTCGGCGGGGAAGATGTCGAGCTTTTCCGCCGGGCTCGTCCCATAGGGAATATCCAGGCGGCAGGGCAGGTTGGCGCGCGCCTGTTGCGAGCGCGTCTTCCAGCGCTCGAAAATCCGGGCATGATCGGAAATCATCGCGCGGACGTTGTACTGCCGGTCGTAGTAGGCGCTCATGGCGTCTGTCATGGTTGGCTCCGGAACGACTGCGTAAACTTCGATACGGCCCTCGATCCGCGAGGCCCCGGGCGCGACGCGCCGGTCAGGTATTCAGACCTTTCGGCCTCAACTCCCTGAGCTGCTCCCATAGCTCGACCGCCTGGCCTTTTGCAAGGTAATTGCGCACGTACAATGCCACTTTTTCGTCCTCGATGAAGCTCGCCGAGGATTTGGCGCCCAGGATCCTGTCCGGGAGTTGCGGCCGGGCTACGACATAGCCCTGCACATAATCGACCCCTACCTCCGCCAGCGCCTCGACGGTGGCCAGGTCTTCGGCCCATTCCGCCACGCTTTTCATGCCGAGGTTCCGGGCGAGCTCCACGATCGCCTCGACGATGGCCAGGTTCGCCGGATGCGTATTCACGCCCAGAACGAAGTTGCCGTCGATTTTCAGCGTATCCGCGCGCAACTCCTTCAGATACGAAAAAGAAGTGTACCCAGCGCCAAAATCGTCGAGGGCTACTTTCGCCCCGAAGTCCCTCACCTTGTCGATGAAGCGCCGCGTGTTCGCCAGGTCGTGCAGCGCAACGCTCTCGGTTATCTCGATGCACAGCTTGCCCACGGCGCGCCCGTGCTGCGCCAGCATCGAGAATGCATCCTGAATGAACCGTTCGTCGTTCAACGACGCGCCGCTCAGGTTCATGCACGCGAACCGTGTCCGATCGAGACTGTCGTAATGCTCGTCGAGCCACTCGAGGGTGTTGGACATGACCCATCGATCGATCACCGCGCTGCGTCCGTTGTTCTCCCCCGCGGAGATGATTTTGCCCGCTGACGTGATCGTGTTGTCGGCCTCGCGCATCCGCAGCAGGATTTCGAAATCGAGCGAATCGTAGGGCGCGCGCAAGGACATGATGGGCTGCATCACCAGAAACAGGCCTTCGGGCACAACTCCGGTCCCGAGGCGTTCGATCAGTCGCAGTTCCTCCTGACGTTCCTTGAATACAGGCTCGTTCTTCTCATACACCACCAGATTCGCGTGCATCCCCTTCTTGGCTTCGCGACAGGCCCGGTCCGCCGCCGACATCGCGTCCTTCACGCTGGTGCCGTTGGCGACCTCGATCAATCCGATCGAGCCTTTGACCTGGAACGCCTTGTCGCCAATCTGATATGGGCTTGATCCGATCCAGTCGACGATGCCCCGGCAGATCGCGGTCGCCGTGCGAATCGGCGTATTCCTGAACAGGATGACGAACTCGTCGCCTCCCACCCGCCCGATGTCGTGGCCGTCGGCAAGCATCTCGCGCACGCGGCCGCACACCTGTTTCAGCACCTCGTCCCCCGCCACGTGGCCGAACAGGTCGTTGATCAGCTTGAACCGATCCAGGTCCAGGTACGCAAGCGCCAGCGACTGTCCGTGCGCAAGGCCCTGCTTCGCGTCGGCGAACGCCTCCTCGGTGCCATGCCGGTTCAGCACTCCGGTCAAGGGATCGTTCTCCGCCAGGAAGCGCAGTCGGGCCGTGGCCTTGGAGCGTTGGGTAATGTCCTGCAGGGACCCCTCGATCTTGTCCTCGGCCAATGTGGCCTTGACCAGGAACCGCCGGGACTTCTCGTCGTCCGCGGTGGAGTCGCGTATTTCCAGTTCTTCGCTGGTCTTGCGCCAGACCATGTCCTGCAGCCTGGCCCA
>DAIRFM010000162.1:0-4844 GCA_036795025.1 Burkholderiales bacterium
CACGGCCTTGAGCGTCGCCGCCAGATCCTGCAGCAACGCAGGGCGGTTTTCCAGCGGATAGAAGCTGATGATGCGATTCATCGCATGGTAGCTGTTGTTGGCGTGCAGCGTCGCCAGGCACAAATGGCCGGACTGGGCGTAGGCGATCGCCGCCGTCATGGTTTCCTTGTCGCGGATCTCGCCGATCAGGATGCAGTCGGGCGCCTGGCGCAGCGCATTTTTCAGCGCAACCTTGAAATCGAGGGTATCGGTACCGACTTCGCGCTGGTTGACGATGCATTTCTTGTTGGTGAAAATGAATTCCACCGGATCCTCCAGCGTCAGGATGTGGCCGGACTTGGTCGCGTTCCTGAGATCGAGCAAGGCGGCGAGCGTGGTCGACTTGCCCGAGCCGGTTGCACCCACCATCAGAACCAGGCCGCGCTTTTCCATGATCACTTCCTTCAGCACCGGCGGCATGCCCAGGGTGTCGATGTTGGGCACCTCGCCGGGGATGTAGCGCACCACCACTGCCGGCGTAGTCTTCTGGCGAAAAGCGCTGATGCGAAAGCTGCCGACCCCGGGCAGGGGAAAGGCGGTGTTGAGCTCGAGCGTGTCCTCGAATTCCTTTTTCTGCTTGTCGGTCAGGACTTCGTACAGCAGGTTGATGATGTTGTCCGAGTCCATCACCTGCTGGTTGATCGGCATGGCGGTGCCGTTGATCTTGATGTTGATCGGCGAGCCGACCGAGAGGAAGATGTCGGAGGCTTTCTTTTCCGCCATCAACTGGAACAGGCGCTTCATCGCTGACATTGTCGTTCTCCCTTAATCCGGACAGGCCGGAGGCAAACCTACTGATTGCTGGACGATGGTTCGAAGCGCTGCAAGTCTACCGCGGGCTGGGCCTTCCAGCCCTTCTTGCGGTGTTCGGCCACCACGGTGGTGAAAATGCCGCCGCGCACGTAGAATTTCGCGGCGAGACGCATGAACCGCGGGTGCGTGGCGGCTGCCAGATCGTCGAGGATGCGATTGGTGACCGCCTCGTGGAACGCGCCTTGATTGCGGTAGGACCAGATGTAGAGCTTGAGGCTTTTCAGCTCCAGGCACTTGCGTTCGGGGACGTAGTCGAGCACCAGGCGCGCGAAATCCGGCTGCCCGGTAACCGGGCAAAGGCAGGTAAACTCCGGAATCTCCATATGGATCAGATAGTCGCGCCGCGCGTTTGGATTGTCGAAGGTGCTCAGTTCCTTGCTGGGTTTGGCAGGCATGCGGGGGCTCGGAAAACAAAGTTAAGATGGTATTATATCGGTTGCCAATAACCCCGAATAAATCCGGTCGAAAACCGGTTTTCCAAGACAAGAAACCCCAGTGCGCCTCACTCAGATAAAGCTTGTCGGATTCAAGTCCTTCGTCGATCCGACCTCTATCGATGTCCCGGGCCAGCTCGTCGGCATCGTCGGTCCAAACGGCTGCGGCAAATCCAACGTGATCGATGCCGTGCGCTGGGTGCTGGGCGAGTCGCGTGCCTCGGCTTTGCGTGGCGATTCCATGCAGGACGTCATATTCAACGGCTCGGCGCAGAGGAAACCGGTGGCGCGCGCGAGTGTCGAGTTGATGTTCGACAACAGCCTGGGCAAGGCGGCCGGCCAGTGGTCACAGTATGCCGAAATCGCGGTGAAGCGCGTGCTGACGCGCGAGGGCGAGTCGCTGTACTACATCAACAACAGTCACGTGCGCCGGCGCGATATCCAGGACATATTCATGGGTACCGGCCTGGGGCCGCGTGCCTACGCCATCATCGAACAGGGCATGATCTCGCGCATCATCGAGGCCAAGCCGGAAGAACTGCGCGTGTTCCTGGAGGAAGCGGCGGGCATCTCCAAGTACAAGGAGCGGCGCCGCGAGACCGAGCACCGCCTGCACGACACGCGCGAGAACCTGGCGCGGGTGGCCGACATCTGCCAGGAGCTATCGCTGCAGATCGAGAAGCTCGACCAGCAGGCCAAGGTGGCAATGCAGTTCAAGGAGCTGCAGGGCGATATGCAGCGCAGGCAGAACCTGTTGTGGCTGCTGCGCAAGATGGAGGCCGATCACGAGGCGCAGCGCCATGCGCGCGAGATCGACAAGGCGGCGAACGAGCTCGAAGCCGAGACCGCGCGCCTGCGCGAGATCGAGAAGCGCCTGGAGGAAGTGCGCAGCGCGCACTACGAGGCCGGCGACACGCTAAGTACTGCGCAGGGCGAACTCTACGCCGCGAATGCCGAAGTGCAGCGCCTGGAAACCGAGATCCGCTACATCGGCGAGAGCCGCACGCGCCTTGAACACCAGATTGCGCAGCTCGCGGCACAAAGCGTGCAATGGCAGCAGCAGGCAGGCGAGTTGAATGGCGCGCTTGCGATGTGGCAGGGGCGGCAAGGCGGCGCCGGACAAAGGCTGCAGCAGGCACGCGACCGCGTTGCGGTGGAATCGGCCAAACTGCCTGAGGCGGATCAGGCTTTCCACGCCATCCAGTCCAGACTGGCCGAAGAGCGTACTGCTCTGGCTCAGGCGGAGCAGGCGCTCAGGATAGAGCAGACGCATATCAGCCATGCCGACAAGACGCTGCAGGGGCTGACGTTGCGGCAGGAGCGGCTGCTTGCCGAACACCAAGGGCTGGCCAAGCCGGATTCCGCTGCGATCGAAGCGCAGCAGCGCCGGATTGCCGAGCTGGCCGAAGAGCTCGTGCGCAAGGATGCCCAGCTCGCGTTGCAACTGCAGCAGTTGCCGGAGCTGGAGAATGCGCGCAGGACGGCCCAGGAAAAACTCGATACGCAGCAGCGCGAGCAGGCAGGCCTGGAGTCGCGCCTGGCAACGCTCAAGCAGGTGCAGGATCAGGTCGAGAGCAACGCCCAGATCCACGAATGGCTGATCAAGCACCGGCTGGAATCGCTGCCGCGGCTGTGGCAGCAGGTACGGGTCGAGGTTGGCTGGGAGACCGCGTTCGAGGCGGTGCTGCGCGAAAAACTGCACGCTGTCGAAGTGTCGCAGCCCGAAATGCTGCAGCGCATGCTCGAGGATGCGCCCCCGGCGAAATTGAGCGTCTATGCCTCCGCGACGGCGGCGCAGGACTTGGCGCTGGAGGGCAGGCGGCCTCTGGCATCCCTGCTTGCCATCCACGACGAGGCTGTGCGCGGGGTGATGCAGGACTGGCTGCACGGAGTTTATGCGGTAGAGCGCGCGCCCGGCTCCGGAGACAGGCAAGCGCTGCCGCCCGGCGTGATCCTGGTCAACCGCGAGGGGCATCAGTTCTCGCGCTGTGCGGTCAGCTTCCATGCGCCGGATCCCGGGGATACCGGCATACTCGCCCGGCAACGCGAAATCGAGGACCTGAGCGCGCAGTTGCGCGAGCGGGAGGAGACGCTGCGCCAGGCGCGCACCGAACAACACGTGGTCGAGGCGGCATTCGGCGGCCATAACCAGCGCCTGGCAACACTGCGCCAGGAAGCGGCAGTGCTCAAGCAGCGGCTGCATGAGCAGCAGATGGAAAGCCTCAGGCTTTCTCAGGGGCTGGAGCGATTTCAGGAGCGCAGCCGGCAGATCCAGCTGGAATTGGACGAAATCTCGCGTCAACAGACGGCCGAGCTGGCCAGCCAGAAGGCGGCCGAGGCCAGCCTGGCTCGCCATCAGCAGGTCATGGACGCGGCGGCAGCGCAGGTGCAGGCCGCGGAGCAGGCCCACAAGCAAACCGAGGAAGCGCTGGATGCGCAACGGCAGGCGCTGCAGCAAGCCGAGCACGAAGAGCAGGAATCGATATTTTATGAAAAGGAATGTTCTACTAAAATCAATGAGCTACAATCTTCTATTAAAGTAATACTTGATCAATCGAGCGCGGCCGCGCAACAGCTGGAGCAGCTCAAGACGGACCTGGCGGCGCAACAGGACGAGGGCCTGAGGCAACGTCTGCAGACCCATCTGGAACTGCGGGTGCAGCGCGAGCAAACGCTCAGCGCTGCCCGCTCCCGTCAGGAGGAATTGGCTCAGGGCCTGCGCGGCGCCGAAGAGGAGCGGCTGGTGTGCGAGCAGAAGCTCGAGCCGCTCAGAAACCGCATCAACGACCTGCGCCTGAAAGAGCAGGCGGCGCGGCTCAACAAGGAACAGTATGCCAACCAGCTGTTCGAGGCCGGCGCGGACGAACAGGCGCTTGCGGCGATGCTGGAAAAGGGCATGCGGCCCAATGCGCTGCAGGTCGAGATCAACCGGCTCGCCCAGGCCATCACCGACCTGGGCGCGGTAAACATGGCCGCGCTGGAGGAACTGCAGGCCAGCCGCGAGCGCAAAGGCTTCCTCGATGCCCAGGCGGCCGACCTCAACATGGCACTGGAAACGCTGGAGGCAGCCATCCGCCGCATCGACCGTGAAACGCGCGAGATGCTGCAGCAGACCTTCGACACCGTGAATGGGCATTTCGGACAGATGTTCCCCAGCCTGTTCGGGGGCGGCGAGGCGCACTTGGTCATGACCGGCGAGGAAATTCTCGACGCCGGCGTCCAGGTCATTGCCCAGCCGCCGGGCAAAAAAACATCCACCATCCACCTGCTTTCCGGCGGCGAGAAGGCGCTCACCGCGCTGGCGCTGGTGTTCTCCATGTTCCAGCTCAACCCGGCGCCGTTCTGCCTGCTGGACGAGGTGGACGCGCCGCTGGACGACCCCAATACCGAGCGTTTCTGCGATCTGGTGAAGAGCATGTCGGCCGAGACCCAGTTCATCTACATCAGCCACAACAAGATCACCATGGAAATGGCGGCCCAGCTGGTTGGCGTGACCATGCAGGAGTCAGGCGTATCGCGCGTGGTCGCCGTCGACATCGAGGAAGCGCTGCGGATGAA
>DAIRFM010000163.1:0-4842 GCA_036795025.1 Burkholderiales bacterium
GGAGGCCCGCCCTCGGGCCGATCAGTCTTCGATTTTGGCACCGGTCGGGGCGAGGGCGCCCCTCCTACAGCACCCCGTTGGTCGCGACCCGAGCGTTTTCTAAACCTTGATCCCCTGATCGCGGATGTAATCGCGGATCACGGTTTCGATGTCCTTGTCGGCGACGAATCCCAGCTTCAGCGCGCGCTCGGTGGTGAAACGGGCAGGCCAGGTCTTGACGATGGCCTGAATGCGCGCATCCGCTTTCCACTCGACGCGCGCCGCGACCTTGTCGCCGGCGATCTTGCGCAGCGCCTCGACCATCTGCGCCACCGACGCGGTGATGCCGGGCAGGTTCACCACGCGATTGACGCCCCAGGCGGAGGACGGCAGGTCGTGGGCATGAATGAAGGCCTCGACCACTTTGCCGGGCGAGAGCAGCCACACGCCGGTCTCGGGGCCGACGGGGCAGGATGAAATCGCGCCGTTCAGCGGCTCGCGAATGATGCCGCTCGCGAATGAAGACGCGGCCAGGTTGGGCTTGCCCGCGCGCACCACGATGGTCGGCAGCCGCAGCGAGCGGCCGTCGATGAAACCCTTGCGGCTGAAATCGGTGGCGAGATACTCGCCGCAGACCTTGTGCGCACCGTAGGAAGTCTGCGGGTTGGGGGTGGTGGAATCGTCCAGCACCGGCGGCAACTCGCCGCCGAACGCCGCCACCGAGCTGGTGAAGACGTAGCGCGGCGGCCGCACCTGCTTGCGGCAATGCTCAAGCAACCCGCGCGTGCCGTCGAGGTTCACTCTTATGCCGAGGTCGAAATCGGCTTCGGCGCCGCCGCTCACCACCGCCGCCAGATGGAACACCGAGCCCGTGTCCCGGCCCATGGCGTCGGCGAGCAGCGCGGCGTTGGTGAAATCGCCTTTCACGCATTTCAGGCGCGCGTCGGTTTGCGCCGGGAAAGCGGTGTCTATCAAAGTGATCTGCGAGATCGCCTGCTGCTTGCCGTCCGCATCGGCCAGGGTGCCGCGCTTGAGCAGGGCCAGCGCCAATCGGTAGCCGAGGAATCCGCCGCCGCCGGTGATGAGTATTTTCATGTTTTCCCCAATGGTTGATGATTAAAGATCTCACGAACTATATATATGGCGTCCTATTTACCGTCGCATTCCACGAACGGCCTTGCGCGCTGCGCGCGCCAACCGTGTTTTTGGTACGGATAGAAACCATCCGTACCAAAAACACGGTTATGGATAAAAGCAAGGACGGTCTGGAGGTGGCTTTTGTACAAGATCGAAACTCTGCAACAACGGGACGGCGCAATTTAAGTCGCCACGTGTATTCGCTTGCAATCACGCTGGCAATCAAACCCGGTAATACGAACGATACCATTCGACAAAGCGCCCGATGCCGGCTTCGATCGGCGTAGCCGGCTTGAACCCTACCGCTGCCTCGAGCCGCGATACGTCGGCGATGGTCTCGGGCACATCGCCGGCCTGCAGCGGCAGCAGATCCAGTTTCGCTTTCCTGCCCAGGCACTGCTCGAGCACCTCGATATAGCGCATGAGCTTCACCGGCCGGTTGTTGCCGATGTTGTAGATCCGGTAGGGCGCATTGCTGCTCGATGGAGTCGGCGCAAGCGCCGTCCAGGCCGGGTCCGGTTGCGCGGGCCGGTCTATCACCCTGACCACGCCTTCGACGATGTCGTCCACGTAAGTGAAGTCGCGCACCATCTCGCCGCGATTGAACACCGGTATCGGCTCGCCGGCGAGGATGCCGCTGGTGAACTTGAACAGCGCCATGTCCGGCCGCCCCCACGGACCGTACACGGTGAAAAACCGCAGACCGGTACAGGGCAGGCGGTACAGATGGGCGTAACTATGCGCCATCAACTCGTTCGCCTTCTTCGTCGCCGCGTAGAGCGACATGGGATGATCGATGTTGTCGTCCTCGGCGAACGGCAGCTTGGCGTTTGCGCCATAGACGGAACTGGACGAGGCGAACACGAAGTGTCCGACTCTGGAGCGGCGCGCGCCTTCGATTACGTTGGCAAACCCGACCAGGTTGGCGTCAATGTAAGCGCTGGGGTTTTCGATCGAATAGCGCACCCCGGCTTGCGCGGCGAGGTGCATGACGGCATCGAACCTGCGCTGCGCGAACAACCGGGCCATGCGCTCGCGGTCCGCGATGTCGGCTTTTTCGAATTCGAAACCGGAGCAGGCACGCAGGCGCGCCAGGCGCGCTTCTTTAAGACTGACGTCGTAATAGTCGTTGAGGTTGTCCAGCCCGACGACGCGGTCGCCGCGTTCCAGCAGCCGCAGCGCAAGGGTCGAACCGATGAAACCGGCAGCGCCTGTTACGAGGATGTTCATGTCGTTCTGGATTGATATGGTTGCCGGGCGCCGAAGGCCGGCAATTCAGGCCGAGGCTGCTTCAGCTCTTGGGAGCGACGCGTTTAAGAAGTACCAGTCATTTCACCGCCGCTATTCTACCGGAGCGGCGGCGAAAAAATCCGTGACCTCGCCCAGCACGCGCGTGCGCCGCATCGCCGGCAGGCTTTTCCAGATGCGCCGCCCATAGTGTTTGCTGATCAGCCGCGGGTCGCAGATCATGAGCACGCCGCGATCGGTCTCGTCGCGGATCAGGCGCCCCGCGCCCTGCTTCAGGCTGATCGCCGCGCGCGGCAGCTGGTACTCCATGAAGGCATTCTTGCCTTGCTTGTTGAGATATTCGATGCGGGCGGCGAGCACCGGATCGTCGGGCGGCGCGAACGGCAGCTTGTCGATCACCACCAGCGACAGCGCTTCGCCGCGCACGTCCACGCCTTCCCAGAAGCTCTGGCTCGCAACCAGCACGGCATTGCCCAGCCGCCGAAAACGTTCGAGCAGCTCGCTGCGGGTACCCTCGCCCTGCAATAGCAGGGGGTAGTCCACGCCTTCCGCTTCGAAGCGCTCCTGCAGCAGCTCATGCGCGCGGCGCATCGCGCGCAAGGTCGTGAACAGGAGGAAAGCGCGGCCGCGGCTGGCTTCGATCACCGGCCAGGCCGCGTCCACCACCGCCGCGGTGTGGGCGGCATCGTTAGGCTCGGGCAGACCCTCGGGCACATACAGCAGCGCCTGCTCCGGGTAATTGAAGGGGCTGTCCCAACACGCCGTGCGCGCCGCATCCAGGCCCATCTCGCCGGTGTAATGGGCGAAATCGCGGTTCACGGCGAGCGTCGCCGAGGTGAAAATCCAGGCGCGCGGATGGCCCTGCAACTGCTTGCGGAAGATCTCGGCGATGTCCAGCGGCGCCGCATTCAACTGGAAGCTGGCGCTGTAGGTTTCGGTCCAGCGCACCATGCCCTCGGACTCGGCGTCGAGCCAGCGCTCGAGCCGGGCATGCAGATCGAGCGCACGGCGCCAGCAGTTTTCCAGTCCTTCGCCGCGCTGCGCCTGCGTCTCCAGCAGCTTCGCCAGTTTCTTCAGCGTGTCCTCCAGAATGGCTAGCGTCTCCCTGAATGCCTCCTTCGCCGTCGCCGCGGCATAGGCAAGGCGCGCGCTATCCAGCGGCAGCGCGAGCCGCACATCGCGGCTGGCTTTCTCTACAGCGGCTACGGCCGGACGCAGCTCGGGCACGTCGCCGGCGCCGGCGATCGCTTCGACCAGCGTGTCGCGGCACAGATCGAGCAGTTGGCCCGAGCTCAGGCTTTCGCCGAAAAACAGCGTCGCCGTTTCGGGCAACTGGTGCGCTTCGTCGAAAATCACGGCGTTGCAGGCCGGCAGCAGTTCGGCCATGCCCTCGTCCTTGAGCATCACATCGGCGAAGAAAAGATGATGGTTGACCACGACGATGTCGGCGTTGAGCGCTTCGCGCCGCGCGGCCATGACGAAGCACTCCTTGTACTGCTTGCAGTCCTGGCCCAGGCAGTTCTCGCGCGTCGATGTCGCCGACTGCCAGGCGGACGCATTCTCGGGCACGTCGGCGAGTTCCGCCCGGTCGCCCGACTTGCTGACTTTGGCGAAGCGCGCGATCCGGTGCAGATGCGCCACGTCCTCGCGGCTGGCGAAGCGCCCGTCGGCGAGCGCGCCCTCCAGGTGATGGTGACAGACGTAATTCGCGCGGCCCTTGAGCAGAGCGGTGCTGACAGGAACCTGCAGCGCATCGCGCACCGTGGGCAGATCGCGATTGTAGAGCTGGTCCTGCAGGTTCTTGGTGCCGGTGGAAATGATGACCTTGCCGCCCGAGAGCAGCGCCGGCACCAGGTAAGCAAAAGTCTTGCCGGTGCCGGTGCCGGCTTCGGCCACCAGCAGGCTGTTGTCGCGCATGGCCTGGGCGATGGCCTGGGCCATCTCGACTTGCTGCCGGCGCATGCGATAGCCGGGGATGGCGCGGCTCAGCGCGCCATCGGCGCCGAACACCGCCTCGAGCTGGTCATCTGCGGGAAGGGACATGAACTAAGAAACTCTGATTTGGGGGATATACGAGGGGCAAGGAAAGGGTGGGGTCCTTCCGTTTCCACCTTGGCTCCCTATTCGGACGCGCTCCAATCCTAGCACGCTCATCTTATTTAATTTCCTCCACCTTGACCCAGATGCGGCGCCCATCCTTGCTTAGCCCGGCGGCGCTAAGGAGCGGCCCTATCCACCACTAAACGCTGGGCTTGGTCGGCGGGCGCACGGCTCAAGCGCCAATATTGCTTTACTTTTGTGCAAATATCTCCTAGATTACTTCAATGCAGAAGCATAATCTACTGTTTTTAATCGGCTTCCTTAGCATCCTCCTGAGCGGATGCGCGAGCCAATCCGTGCGCGTATCTGAGACTGAGCCCGAGCCTGCGGCCGCCTCGGTCCCGGTAGTTAATGCGACCGACAGGGCAAGTGGCGTTG
>DAIRFM010000164.1:0-4830 GCA_036795025.1 Burkholderiales bacterium
TTTGCGGCTTGCCCTCCAGACGCACCCCCACCGGCGAATAGGGCGTCGCCCGCGCAGCGATACCGTCGGCCGCCAGGCGCGCGAGCACCGCCTCGCGCTCGGCCTTCTGCAGGTTGACGCGCAGATCGAGCGGCGCGCTGTGTTGCAGGCTTTGCGCCAGCGCGACCAATTCCTCTTCGCCGTATTGCCGCTGCAGCTTCGCGAGCAGCCAATCGGGAAAATCGCAGCGCACGGCAAACGAGCTGTCCTCCGCTTGCGCCTTGAGCTCGGCCAGCCAGTCGCGTTCCCTCGGCTTCAGTGCCGTGTCCAGTTCGCGCAGGCTCAGGCCGCGCAGCCTTGTGAGCGCCGCCAGCACCAGGCGGCGCGGATCGCGGCCCGCCGTCAGCGTTTCCAGCAGCCGCAAGCGGCGCAGGACGGCGAACACGGTCTCGGCGACGAAGGCGCGGTCCTGCTGGCCGAGTATGGGGTGAGCGCGCAAATAGCGCGACACGACCGCATCCGCCGGATGCTTGAATTCAAGCACGGCGGCAAGCGCAGTCACGGTGTGATCCAGTAGGGGGCGCGGCAAGGGCATGGCTCAGGGCGGCGGCGCGCTCAAGGCGGGCACTAGTTGCCGATGCGCGTCAGCACCTGGTCGATGCGCACGCCGTCTTTTTCGATGACCAGGATGCGCACCGGCAGGTAATCGCGGCCGCTCGCGAACCAGATCTCCGTGCCTCTGTCTTCCTTGTTGTCGCGCTGCTTCACCAGATGAACGGTTTCCAGCTCGCCTGCCGGGGTCTTCAGCACTTCCCTTCCGGCCACGTTGTATTGAAATTGCGTCAGGCCCTTGCCATCGGTCAGGGTGATCTTGATCTCCTTGCCCGGCTTGAGATCAGGCGATGGCTGGAAGGCATAGTTGTAGAGGAAGCTCAGCCGGTCCTGCAGCGGCGGCACCATGTTCGTGGTCTCGCTTTTGCCGTCGTGCTCCTGCGTCAGCGTTTTTCTGACCCAGTCGAATCGGGCCACCGCAGCCGGCTTGTCGCCGCGCTGGTCGCGGTATTCCAGCGGTCGCAGGCCTGCGCCTGTGATCTCGCCGCGGCACGAGCGCTTGGCGGCGCCGCGATAGAGCAGCGCGCCGATACCTTTGCCGCGGCCTTCGGAGGTCAGCGAAAAACTCTTGCCGTCGTGCTCGAGCACTTCGGTCAACTCCGCCGCGACCACGCCGTTGTAGCTCAAGTCGTAGGTCAGGCTCACTTTGTGCGGCGGCTGCGCCGCGCAAGCACCGGCGTAAATGCAAGCGGCGACAAATGCAAAATGTTTGATCACGGCGCGTACAACTGTTGGGGATGATCCCCCTTAACGCGCACCACCCCGCTTTCGATGACCAGTTTCCCGTCGAGAAACCAGCGCGCCGCCTGCGGGTAAATGCGATGCTCCTGCGCCAGCACGCGCGCGGCGAGCTTCGCTTCATCATCGTGAGGAAGCACCGGCACCGCTGCCTGGATGACGATCGGTCCGTGATCGAGCTGCGTCGTGACGAAGTGCACGCTGCAGCCATGCAGCTTCACCCCTGCAGCGAGCGCCCTTGCATGGGTGTCCAGCCCCGGGAACGCGGGCAGTAGCGACGGATGGATGTTGAGCAGTCGGCCCTGGTAGCGCAGGACAAAGCCCTCGGTGAGTATGCGCATGAAACCGGCCAGCGCCACCAGGTCGGGGCGAAAACCATCGATCGCCCGCGCCAGCGCCGCGTCGAACGCATCGCGCGTGGCGTAGTCGCGGTGCGCGACGATGGCGGTAGCGATGCCGCGGCCGGCAGCGTACTCGAGCCCGGCAGCGTCGGCGCGGTTGCTGATCACCGCCGCCACCGGCAAGCCGGCTTCGACCATGGCCTGCATATTGCTGCCGCGGCCTGAAATCAGGATGACCATGCTTTTCATACCGGCATTCTAAAGCCAAAAGGGCGTTAGTCCGGCAGCAACGGGACCGCGCGTTTCAAGCCCGGCGCGGATCGCCATCCGCGGCCCGGCGCGGATACCCTGCCAGCGGCCCGACGCTGTCGGCCTCGAACAGCTCGGGATCGAGCGGCTCAGCGCGCGGTCTTGAGCGCAGCGGCGACGCGGGTAACGCGCTTGCCCTGGAATCGTGCCACCTCGAGGTCATCCGCGCTCGGCGGCGCGCTGTTGGTGCCGGAAACCGAGGAGGCGCCATAGGGCGTGCCCGCCCTGAACAGCACCGGGTCGGCATAGCCCGTCGGGACCAGTATCAGGCCAAGGTGAGCCATCGGCATGTACAGCGAGGTTATGGTCGTCTCATTGCCGCCATGCGGGGTCGAAGTGGAGGCAAACGCGGAGCCTGCCTTGCCTACGAGCGCGCCCTTGAACCACAGCCCGCCGAGGCTGTCGATGTAGGCTTTCAGCTCGGAGGTCATGCTGCCGAAGCGCGTCGGCGTGCCGAACACGATGGCATCGGCCCACTCGGCATCGGCTTCGGTCGGCGCTTCATACAGCGCATTCATGCGCTGCGCCCCTTCGTGCCAGCCCGGAACGCTCTTCATCACCGCTTCGCCGACCACTTCACGCGCGCGGCGCATGCGCACCTCGCCCCCTCCGGCTCTGGCGCCCTCCGCAATGGCCTTGGCCAGCGCTTCGGTGACGCCACCGCGGGAATAAAAGGCAATCAAGACATTGGTTGTCATCATGGTTCTCCTGGTTATGGTTATGCGCGGTTATGCGCTTTTCTTTGCGTCGAGGCTGAAGCCGCCGGGGCCGAACGCGAACAGTCCCAGCATGCCGCCCATGATCGACACGTTTTTGAGCAGGTTGATCATCTGCTGTTGCGCCTCGGCCGGAGCGAGGCCGGCGGGATTGTGGAACACCAGCGTGACGGGAATCACATACAGGAAAATCGCCGCAGCGGCCCAGCGCGCGTTCCAGCCTATGGCTATGAGCAAACCGCCGCCCAGCTCGACCAGAATGGTGAGTGGCAGCAATACGTCGACCATTGGCAATCCTTTGCTCGCCATGTAGCCCGCCGTGCCGGCATAGCCGGTAATTTTGCCGAAGCCCGAGATAATGAAAATCAGCGCCAGCAGGATGCGGCCCACCAGGGCCGCGGAGTTTTGCAGGTTGGTGTTCATGTGTTCCTTCCTTTCCGTGTCGTTGGTCAACTCAAATCGAACAGGATTACTTCAGCCTGCTCACCGTTCTCAAACACCATCTCGGCCACGCCGGTCGCCTTGAGCGCATCGCCCGCTTGCAGCGGCTGGCCATTAACCGTCAGCTTGCCGCGCGCCACGTGCACGTACGTTTTGCGCGCGAGAGCGAGCTTGTGCTCAATGCGCTCGGCACCGTCGAGCAGCGCCGCGTACACGGACGCATCCTGATGGATCAGCACCGAACCTTCGCGAGCGTCGCTGGAGGCGATCAGCCGCAAGCGGCCGCGCTTGGATGCGGCATCGAAATGCTTCTGCTCGTAGCTCGGCCGGATGCCGGTGACATCAGGTTCGATCCAGATCTGCAGGAAGTGCGTCACGCCGTCCTTGGAATGGTTGTACTCCGAATGCAGCACGCCCTTGCCCGCGCTCATGCGCTGTACGTCCCCGGGAACCATGGTAGACCCGTTGCCCATGTTGTCTTCGTGCGCCAGCGCACCTTCGAGCACGTAACTGATGATTTCCATATCGCGGTGGCCGTGGGTGCCGAAGCCGCTGCCCGGGAGGATGCGGTCCTCATTGATCACGCGCAGGCTGCCGAATCCCATGTGCTCGGGATCGTGATAATCGGCAAACGAAAACGTGTGGAAAGACTTCAGCCAACCGTGGTCGGCGTAACCGCGCTCATTGCCCTTGCGAACCTGTAGCATGCCAGTCTCCTATCTGTTAGTTCTGATGTATTGAACCAATGACCGAGATGGTAGACTTGCAGCTGTTGGAATAAAAGCGAATAATTTTCACATAATGCTTCAATTTAATTGAATATCTATCCCGAAGATGAAACTGACCCTGGACGCATTGCAGGTCATGGACGCGATCGAGCGCAAAGGCAGCTTTGCCGCCGCGGCGGCCGAACTGCACCGCGTGCCCTCCGCCCTCACCTACACGGTGCAGAAGCTGGAGCAGGATCTGGACGTAGTGCTGTTCGATCGCAGCGGCCACCGCGCGCGGCTGACCCCGGCCGGGCAGGAGCTGATGCAGGAAGGCCGGCAGTTGCTGCGCGCCGCCGGCGAACTGGAATGCCGCGTGCAGCGCGTCGCCACCGGCTGGGAAACGGAGCTGCGCATCGCGCTCGACATCATGATCCCGGCGGTGCAGTTGTTCCCGCTGATCGCGGAGTTCTACGCCGAGCAATCGGGAACGCGCATACGTCTGGCGCACGAGGTGCTCGCCGGCACCTGGGATGCGCTGGTGTCGGGGCGGGCGGAACTGGCCTTAGGCGTGTCGGGTGAAGTTCCGGCGGGCGGCGGCTACGCCATCCGCATGCTGGGGTACAAGGATTTCGTGTTCGCCGTCGCTCCCACCCACCCCCTGGCAGCATTGCCCGAGCCCCTCAAGCACGAACAGATCCTGGCCCACCGCGCCGTCGCCATCGGCGACAGCTCGCGCAACCTGCCGCCTCGCTCTGTCGGGCTGTTGACCGGCCAGGACGTGCTCACCGTCCCCGACCTGGAGTCCAAGGTGGCGGCGCAGGTCGCGGGCCTGGGCTGCGGCTATCTGCCGGCGCATGCGGCCGCGCCGCTCATCAAGGCCAAGCGCCTGGTGGTGAAGGAGGTGGAGGAAATCAAGCCGGCGGGCAATCTCTACTACGCCTGGCGCTCGCGGGAGAAAGGCAAGGCGCTGCGCTGGTTTCTCAA
>DAIRFM010000165.1:0-4145 GCA_036795025.1 Burkholderiales bacterium
ACCTGTCCTCGGCTTACAAGGACGCGATCGCCTTCGTGATCATCCTCGCCGTGCTGTTCTTCATGCCGAGCGGACTGTTCGGCAAGCGCGGCGGCGAGCGCGTCTAACGACTATGCCGCCGCGTCTCGCCTCGCCGCGCACTGGAGGGCTGCTCGCGCTCGCCGCTACCATCGGGCTGCTGCCGTTCGCGCTCAGCAACAACTACTTCTACGATATAGCGGTCCTGGTCGGCTTGAACGCCATCGTCTGCGTCGGCCTGAACCTGCTCATCGGCTATGCCGGGCAGATCAGTCTCGGTCATGCGGGCTTCTTCGGCCTCGGCGCGTACGGCTCGGCCATCCTCGCTTCGCGCTACGGCTGGCCGCCGCTCGCCGCGATGTTCGCCACGACCCTCGCCGTGGCGGCGCTCGCCTTCGTCGTCGGCCGGCCCATCCTGCGGCTGAAGGGCCACTACCTCGCGATGGCCACGCTCGGCCTGGGGGTCATCATTTTCATGGTCATCACCACCGAGGACAAATTCACCGGCGGTCCGGACGGGATCTCGGTGGTGCCGTTTCGCATCGGCGGTTTCGTGCTGCAGGACGAGCGCATCTGGTACTGGGTGGTCGGGGCCTTGCTGCTCGTCGCCGTCTGGCTGGCGCTCAACCTGATCGAGTCTCCGGCGGGGCGGGCGCTGCGCGCGCTGCACAGTTCCGAGGTCGGCGCCGAGGTGGTCGGGATCAACGCCGCGAACCACAAAGTGATGGTGTTCGTGATCTCGGCCGTGTTCGCCTCGATCGCCGGCAGTCTTGCCGCGCACTACTCCGGTTTCGTCACGCCGGGCAAAGTCACCTTCCTGCACTCGATCGAACTGGTCACCATGGTGGTGTTCGGCGGCATGGCCTCGACCTTCGGCGCGGTGGTCGGTGCAGCCGTGCTGACCACATTGCCGCAGTTGCTGACCGTGTTCAAGGATTACGAGATGATGGTGTTCGGGGCGGTGATGATGGGCACCATGATTTTCCTGCCGCGCGGGGTGGTGCCGAGCCTGGCGCGGCTGCTGGCGACGCGCCGGCACGAGGCTTCCGCCGCCGGCAAGGAGGAGGGGGCATGAGCAGGGAGCAGGGGCCGCCGAAGGGCGGAAGAGGGGCCCCGGCGCGAGCCGGGGATCTGACCCCGGAGGCGGCCGAGGGCGGCCGGCGGCCCCATGCGTCCGAATTCGGGTCGCATCCCCATCTTGCAGATGGGGCCCCTGCTCCGCCTCATCGGCCGCCCCGCGGCCTTGCAGGGATGCGACCGGCCGCGATTGCCACCGGCCGCCGACAGTGGCTGCGCTCGAACCACGACAACGCAACGGAGGCGGCGGCATGAGCCTGCTTCGTGTCGAGGGCCTGGCGAAGAAGTTCGGCGGCTTGAACGCGGTCGAGGATCTGAGCTTTGAAATCCAGCCGGGGGCGGTGTATTCGATCATCGGCCCGAATGGCGCCGGCAAGACCACGCTCCTGAATTTGCTCAGCGGGGTCTACCAGCCTTCGGACGGGCGCATTTTTTTCGAAGAGCACGACCTGACCGGCCGCGCGCCGTACGAGTATGCCGGCTACGGCATCGCCCGCACGTTCCAGAATCTGCAGGTGTTCTTCAACATGAGCGCGCTCGAGAACGTCATGGTGGGGCGCCATTTGCACGAGCGCTGCGGGCTCGTTTCCGCGCTGCTGCGCTCGCGTCGCCTGGCGCGCGCCGAGGATGCGTGCCGCGAGGAGGCGGCCGACTTGATGCGCTACGTCGGCCTGCACGATTATCTGTCGGCGGCAGCCGACGCGATGCCCTACGGCGCCCTGAAGCGGCTGGAGATCGCGCGCGCGCTCGCGACCAGGCCGAAGCTGATGCTGCTCGACGAACCGGCTGCGGGCTTGAATCCGACCGAGGCGCTCGAGTTGGACGATCTGATCGGCAGGCTCACCGAGCGCGGCGTTACCGTGGTGCTGGTCGAACACAACATGCGGCTGGTCATGGGCGTGTCCGACCACATTCTCGTGCTCGACTACGGGCGCAAGCTCGCCGAAGGCCCGGCGGTGACCATACGCAACGACCCGAATGTGATCGAAGCGTATCTGGGCAGCGCTGTCGCACACGACGGCTCCTTTGGAAACGCCATTGCAAGCGCGGTTGCAGTGGCGGTGGAGATGCACCGATGATGCTCGAGGTCGAAGGATTGGGCAGCCACTACGGGCGCATTCCGGCGTTGAAGGGCATCGACCTGCATGTGGGCGAGGGGGAACTGGTGGCGCTGGTCGGCGCCAACGGCGCGGGCAAGACGACGCTGCTGCGCGCGCTGTCGGGCGTGCAGCCGGTGAGCGCAGGGCGGGTGCGCTTCGATGGCGCGGACATCACGACCGCCGCCCCGGACAAGCGCGTGCGGCTCGGCATCGTGCAGGTACCGGAGGGGCGGCAGGTGTTCGGGCCGCTCTCGGTCGAGGACAATCTGCGTCTGGGCGCATACCTGCGCAGCAAGGCGGAGGCGGCGCAAGGCATCGAGCGGGTATACGCGATGTTCCCCGTGTTGAAGCAAAAGCGCCGCGAGCCGGCGGGTGCGCTCTCCGGCGGCCAGCAGCAGATGCTCGCCATGGGAAGAGGGCTGATGGCGTTGCCGAAGCTGCTGTTGCTCGATGAGCCGAGCATGGGGCTCGCCCCCAAGCTGGTGGAGGAGATCTTCGCCTGCGTGCGCGCGCTCAAGGCGGCTTCGACCACGATCTTCCTGGTAGACCAGAACGCGCGCGCGGCCCTGGCCGTAGCCGACCGCGCCTACGTGCTCGAGACCGGCCGCGTAGTGCTCTCCGGCAGCGGCGCCGAACTGCTCGAAGACGAGCAGGTGAAGGAGGCTTACCTCGGGCTGTGACCCGCCGGGAAGTTACACCGAAGTTAATTTGGATCAAAGCCGGGCCACCGGCCCTGTGTTTGGATAGACGCATAGCGGCACCGAGCCGGAAACAACTGGAGAACATGCGATGGATGCGCAGAAGGCAGGACTGAAGTGAACGCGCCGGAGCAACCGGCCGCGACGCTCGCGTTGTCCGGAAAACGCGCCACGTACTGCTACCAGTGCGTGGCGGGACCGGATCTGCTTACGGTGAAAGTGACCGACGGCGTGGCCACCGAGGTGGAACCGAATTTCGCCGCTTGCGGCGTGCATCCCGGTGGCGGCAAGGTGTGCGTGAAGGCCTATGGCCTGGTGCAGAAGACCTATAACCCGAACCGCGTGCTGACGCCGATGCGGCGCACCAATCCGAAGAAGGGAAGGAACGAGGATCCGGGCTTCGTGCCCATTTCCTGGGACGAGGCGCTCGATACCATCGCCGTCAAACTGCGGTTAATCATCGAGGTTGGTCTGCTCGACGCATCCGGCTATCCCAAGGTGGCTGCGAGCTTCGGTGGCGGCGGCACCCCCCAGTCCTACATGGGTACTTTTCCCGCGTTCCTCGCGGCCTGGGGTCCGGTCGACATGGGCTTCGGCTCGGGGCAAGGCGTGAAATGCACCCACTCCGAACATCTGTACGGCGAATTCTGGCACCGCGAATTCACCGTCTGCCCGGACACGCCGATGTGCAATTACGTCATCTCCTGCGGCGCTAATTCGGAGGCTTCCGGCGGTGTGGTCGGCGTGTGGCGCCACGCCAATGCACGCATACGCGGCATGAAGCGGGTGCAGATCGAACCGCATTTGTCGATCACCGGCGCCTGCTCGGCCGAATGGGTGCCGATCCGGCCCAAGACCGACCCGGCGTTCCTCTACGCGCTGGTGCACGTGCTGCTGCACGAGGCCGCGCGCGAGCGGCTCGATCTCGAGTTTCTCAAGCAGCACAGCAACTCGCCCTATCTGGTCGGCGCGAACGGGTATTTCCTGCGCGATGCGGCGACGCGCAAACCCTTGCTGTGGGACTTGAAGCGCAATGCGGCGGTGGCGCACGACACCCCCGGCTGCGATCCGGCGCTGGAAGGCAACTTTAGCTGCGAGGCGGTAGAGATCGGCCCCGATGCCGAAGTGCTGGCGCAGGGCCGGCTCGAAGGCAGTCCCTCATTCGCCAAGCTGGTGGCGCACGTGCAGCCGTATTCACCGGAGTGGGCCGCGGGCATTTGCGACGTTCCCGCCGCGACCATGCGCCGCATCG
>DAIRFM010000165.1:4155-4829 GCA_036795025.1 Burkholderiales bacterium
GCCAACGAGTACCTCGACTTCGCGCAGGTCGGGGCGACCATCGAGATCGAAGGCAAGACCCTGCCTTTCCGCCCGGTGTCGGTGAGCCTGGGCAAGACCGTAAACAACGGGTGGGGCGGCTTCGAGTGCGTTTGGGCGCGCACCTTGCTCGCCGTGCTGATCGGGGGCCTGGAAGTCCCCGGCGGAACGCTCGGGACGACGGTGCGGCTCAATCGTCCGCTGTCGGAGCGGCACGAGAGCGTGACGCCGGGCCCGGACGGATTCATGCACTACCCGATGAATCCGACTGACCGCGAACACTGGAGCTCTCGGCCGAATATCCGCAACGCCTACCGCACCATGGTGCCGCTTGCCGCCAACGGGCCATGGAGCCAGGCGCTTGGGCCCACGCACTTTTCCTGGATGTTTCAAAACGAGACGCCGAAGGGCCTGCCCACGGTCACATTGCCCGAGGTCTGGTTCGTTTATCGCACCAACCCGGCGATATCGTTCTGGGATACCAAGGGCCTATCGGCGACGATGGCGCGCTTTCCCTTTGTGGTCGCGATGGCGTATACGCGCGACGAGACCAACCACATGGCGGACATCCTGCTGCCGGACGCGACCGACCTCGAGAGCCTGCAGCTGATTCGCATCGGCGGCTCCAAATACATCGAGCAGTTCTGGGAGCATGA
>DAIRFM010000166.1:0-3065 GCA_036795025.1 Burkholderiales bacterium
CCTCATCACGTGTTCAAAGGTCGCGGGCCGGCGGGGAATATCACCTGACCGGCGTTTCAAGGTCAGGATGGGCCTCGATCCACGCCTGTTCGCGGGCAGCGTTAGCCGTCTCACCCAGTGCAGTAAATGACCGCGCAAGAATCCCGTGAGCTGCGCGCTCAACATCCAAATCGTTTCCCGCACTTTGCAACACCAGCTGCGCTGCCTCAGCCGCCTTATCCGGCTGGCCCTCCCGATCGAAGTACTTGGCGCGCTCAAGGCGGGCCAGCCCAAACTCGGGAACGCGTTCGAGAATCTCCCCGACAATCGACTGAACCTCGGCATCCTCACCGAAGCGCCGCAGGAATTGCACGTATTGCCATGCCGTCACCGGATCGTAGGTCTTCTGGCGTAAATTGATTGCGTTGGCCCGTCGAAACGCAGCCCGTGCTCCCGCGGCATCCTCGATCCGGCCGGAACAGATCCCCAACAAGGTGTTCATCTCCAGCAGCGTAACGTCGTCGAGACCGGGCAGGAGTAAGGCGGCTTTTTCCTGCGCCACGCAGATGCGTTCGCGCAAATTCATATGGGCCCACCGTGCGTAAGAATGCCTGGCTTCCGGATCGTGCGGTGCGGTACGAACCGAATGTTCGAGTAACTGCCCCGCCTCCAGGCTGTAGGACTGTACATCCATCAGTAACTCACCCAGGAACAACTCCAGGACAGGATTGGCGGGATGGGCCGAAAGTCCCTTGCGAAGAATCTGCTCGGCATCCGTCGGTCGCTTCATCTGTACATAGCAATCGGAAAGCAACAAATAGGGAGCAGCAGTTGGCGCGGGGGAGGATGCCAAAGCCGAAGTCAGCGTCTGCACAGCGGCAGCGTAATTACCTTCCTCAGCCAGTCGCGCGCCGCGGTCCCAGGGGGACGGAGGCTGGGCGAATGCCTGCAAACCCGGCAGACTGACAAGGATCGCAAATCTGAGACCTGCCGCGCGCATTACTTTGGTTCCGTCACGCGCAGGATCTCGTTCGCGCGCAGACCTTGTGTAATAACCTGGTCGCGGCCGGAAGGCCAATGAATTTCGACGCGTGAAATCACATTTTCGTCACCAAGCCCGAAGTAGAGCGGCAGAGAACTTTGCGAAAGATATCCGGACTTGCCATCGTTGTACTTGAAATATTTTGCGCCGGCTGCGCTGATCACACGTACCGTGGCGCCCAAACCGTCGCGGTTCGATGCGGTTCCGGTCAGCAGCACTTTCAGCCAATGGATCGGTCTGCGCGCCGCAAGATCGCTCACCAGAATCTGAGGCTCCGAATTGAAATCGTTGGTCACGAGATCCAAATCCCCGTCGTTATCCAGATCGAACAAAACGGAAGCGCGGCTCCCGAGCGGGGCCATAACCGTGACCGTGCCCTTACGGTTCGCGCAAATCCGGTGCATGATCTCCTGCGGATCCGGAGGCATGGCGGAGCAGTTCAACTGGAAGAACGGCGTGTGTGTTCGCCCCCCGCGGCGCGGCTCAATGCCCAACTGGAACTCGGCGTCCAGAAACTTTTTCCCGTGGTCGTTGAGCAGCATGGAATTGATCCCATATCGAAAAGGGAAGTTCATAGACGACGCAATGAAGATATCATCCCATCCATCCGCATTGATGTCTCCGACGCTCGGTCCCCACGGCCAGTAGTTCTCGACCCCCATGGCGTCGGAAACTTCTTCAAACGGACCCTTTCCCGTGTTGTGATACATCGAATTGCCAAACACGAAGCTGGAGGCCGGACCCATGAGGAAGCTGTCGGGGGCATGCGACGGAGCCTTTTCTTGTTCCAGCTCCGGCCCTACCTTTTCCTGCATGTCTGAATGCATATCGGTCACAAACAAATCCAGGCGGCCATCATTATCGTAATCGAAGAACTTAACCCCCATGGCGCCCCAGGAGGTTTTCGGAAAATAGGTTTTAGTCTTCTCGACAAAACCCTTCCCGCCCTGGTTCTCGTAGTAATGACTCGCGCCCATCATATTCAAAAAGTAGACGTCGGGCCAGCCATCGCCATTGACATCCGCGACGGCGGCATCTCCGCACCATCCATGCGGCGTGAGCCCCACCGCCGCGGTCACATCCTTAAATCGATTGTTGCCCAGATTGCGATAGAGGATTGGGTGCTCGAATCGCTCCGGATACATATGGCCGGAAAATGCGTCCGGCAATCCTACAAACTGGCCCTGAGCGCCCTTCTTCTCCGACGTGTACTGCCCCACGTCGCATACCAGAAGATCGAGCCTGCCATCGTGGTCGTAGTCGAAAAACACGCTGCCGGAGGAATGCGCTGAATGCAAAAGGCCGGCTTCGCGCGTGATATCGCGGAAGTTCCCGTGACCGTCGTTCTCGAATAACAGGTTGCCGCCCCGCACTGTGGTGACATAGAGGTCTTCATCGCCATCGTTATCGATATCGGCAAACGAAGCGGCCACTGCGATGCGCCCGGAGATGGCAAGTGCAGGGTTATCGATTTTGCGGAATTTGCCACCGCCGAGGTTTTTCCATAGCTCGCTCGGCCCCGCCTGGTTCACGAAGTAGATGTCATAAAGACCGTCGCCATCCACATCCGCCACGGCTATTCCGTTGCCGTGATCGTAATGAACCGGCTTGTAATTCAGCCCGGAGTCATCGACAATTCGCTGCCGGAACGTGATGCCACTTTCAGGAAGTTTGTCCTCGAAATGGAAATCGTGAACAACGGAGTACTGGGTTGCGGCCTGCTTCTGTTCCTGGGCGCGGCGTACTAGCGAATCGACTCCCACGTCCTTCGCAGGGTAGCGGATTTCAGGCGGTGATGCAGTACCCGATGGGGCCTGAAAGGCACGCACTGAGGGATACGCGAGTATCAGCGCGGCGACGATCAATCGAACATGGGGCTGATTACTACGGAGCCTTTGGAGGAGCGTAGTCGTCATAGGTGTACTTCCACGTACTCGTCCATGCCGGGAACCACTGTAAACAAAGGGGTTGCGAGTTTACCCATGGACCACCCTGGCAAGAGATGATAACAGAAGCTACATAACCTGTCAAACCTGATCGGACA
>DAIRFM010000166.1:3165-4825 GCA_036795025.1 Burkholderiales bacterium
AACCTGATCGGACACCTGATCGGACAACGGTCGGCTGCAAAGGTCTTCTGCATCAGGCACCTACTGTTCAAAGAAGGCTTGCCCGGCTTGTCACGCGATCACCAAACTGATCCGCCGCCAACGCCGCTCCGTTCATGCTCAATTCGCGAATCGGCGTCCGCGAACAGTAGTCACGATCGGCTACCGGCTGGTGCGGCCGCGCGATGCCGCGGCCGCCGGCCGGTAGCCCACCGCCCCGTACTCCGGCGCCTGCGGCACGAACTGCGCGTCGAAGCGCGGATCCGGCGGATCAAAGGTGTTCACCGCTCGATCGATCGTCCCCCGCAGGTCGTTCGTCTCGCCGTGGATGAACGATTCCCGAACGCCGCCGCCGCTGGTGATGTCGATCTCGTAGCGCGCCCCGGTCGCGATCCCGCCCTTCAACGTGTTGTTCCAGAAGATCGACTTCACGTAAGTGCTGCCGGTGCCGTTGTCGTCGACGCCGGCCCAGTTCCCGGTGAAGGTGCAGCGGCTGACCTCCGCGCGGGACCCCTCGAACACCGTCATCGCACCCGAGCCGTGCTCCGGGTGATACTCGCCGCCGGTCAGCAGGCCGACGTAGTCCACACCGAGATTCGCGATGTTGCCGACGAACAGGCAGTTGTCGAGCGTGGCGCGGCTGCCGTGCAGGAGGTCGAACGCCGCGCCGGTGACCTGCGTGCGGTTGTCGCGGAAGATGCAGTCGCGGAACACCGCGGCGTCGAGCGGCCGGCCGAGGTGCTCCACGGATACACCGGCGCCGCATGGGCTGGTGTAATTGCCGACCACCTCGACGCGCTCGATGGTCGGATAGGCGCGCGCATAGATCTTGATGCCGCCGCCATCGAGATAGAAGAACGGCGTCTTGCGCAGGTCATCGGATTCGATTGGCGAGCGCTCGCCGGTGCCGGTGGTGTAGTTGTTCGCGCCGGTGACGCGGAAGCCGCGCAGCACGGTCTTCGTCGATACGCCGTCGCCGAAATAGACGACGTGATTGACGACCGCCGGGAAGCTTGGCGCCTTGTTGTCGGCGATCGCTGGATTGGCGGCGGTCAGCACCACCTCGCCGACCGCTTCGAGCGTGATGCCGTCGTGCCGCTTGTTGAACCAGATCAGCGCCTGCCCGTGCGCCGCCGGGCGATAGGTCCCGGCGTGGACGTAGACGATCTTGTTGGCCGGATCCTTCGCGGCCGCCTCGAGCGCCGCCTGGATGCTGCCGCCGGGCTGGACGCGGTAGGCACGCGCCGCGGCGTCGAGCGTCACGGCATCAGTTGCGCCGCGGCGCTGGGCGAGACCGCTCACCGGCCCCGCGGCGGCTGCGGCCGCCATCCGGAGGAACACACGTCTGCGCATGATCAACTCAGACTAGCACGAGGGGCGGAGGTCGCACGCCTGGCGGCATGCGGGCGCTCTACTGCGGCGATTGGGATGTCGAGCCGCGCGTGGCGGAGGTGAGGAGCCGGAGATGGAACAGCCCAAATGACACTCACGTGTAAGTCGGCGTGTGCACCGTCGCGGTCCCGTTGCGTCATGCGTAGCCAAAGGCCTGGTAGACGCCGGTCCAGGGCTGGGGGCCCCGGCAGTTCTCCGCCGGGGCCGATATCCGTGGTCTGAAACGTCGGCGGCTTCTTACACCGCTTTG
>DAIRFM010000019.1:0-5777 GCA_036795025.1 Burkholderiales bacterium
CGCGAGACAGCATGAACGCGAATCTGCTGGTGGAACTGTTCACCGAGGAGCTGCCACCGAAAGCGCTGAAGCATTTAGGCGAGGCGTTCGGTTTTCGGCTGCGGGACATGCTGATGCGAGCGCAGCTGATGGACCGCGATCCGCGTGACACCAGGATTTTCGCCACTCCACGCAGGCTAGCCGTATTGATCCCGCGCGTGCGTCCAAAGGCTGCGGACCGGACCGAGTCGAAGAAACTGATGCCGTCCAAAGTCGCGTTCGGCGCCGACGGCAAGCCGAGCGCAGCGCTGGCAAAACGCCTGGAAAAAGAAGGCGCCGCGGCGGATCAGCTCGAGCGCAGGATCGAAGGCGATGCCGAATATGCCTTCCTCAGGCAGACGATTCCGGGCGTCACACTCGCCGCCGGCCTGCAGCTCGCGTTGCAGGAAGCGATAGCCAAGCTGCCCATCCCCAAAGTGATGAGCTACCAGCTCGCCGACGGCGCGACCACGGTGCAATTCGTGCGCCCGGCGCATGGCCTGGTCGCGCTGCACGGCGGCGAGATCGTCGACGTTTCCGTTCTCGGCCTGAAATCGGGCCGCGTCACCCACGGGCATCGCTTCCAGGGCGTCAAGGATATTACCGTCGCGACCGCCGATGCCTACGAGGAGGCGCTCGAAGCGCACGGGCAGGTCATCGCCTCGTTCGACGCGCGCCGCGCCGAAACCGAACGCCAACTGTGCGCGAAGGCCGACGAACTCGGCGCCTCGCTCGGCCCGGAGCAGGATGTGGCCCCGCTGCTGGACGAAGTAACCGCCTTGGTCGAGCACCCCAGCGTCTACGTCGGCGAGTTCGAGCGCGAGTTCCTTGCGGTGCCGCAGGAATGCCTGATCCTCACCATGCGGCAGAACCAGAAATACTTCCCGCTGTTCGATGCCGCCGGAAAATTGACCAACAAATTCCTCATCGTCAGCAACATGCGCCTCGCCGACCCGAAGAACATCGTCGAAGGCAACCAGCGCGTGGTCGGGCCGCGCCTGGAAGATGCGCGCTTTTTCTACAACCAGGACCGAAAGCAGCGACTGGAGGAGCGCGTGCCGCAGCTCGCGCGCGTGGTCTACCATAACAAGCTCGGCAGCCAGCTGGAGCGCGTCGAGAGAATCCAGCTGCTGGCGGGCAAGATCGCTCGTGCATTGGGTGCAGATGCAGCGACCGCCGAGCGCGCCGCCTGGTTATCTAAAGCCGACCTGGTTACCAACATGGTCGGCGAATTCCCCGAATTGCAGGGCGTGATGGGCCACTATTACGCACTCGCCGATGGCGAAGACCCGCGCGTCGCCGAGGCGGTCGAACAACACTACCGTCCGCGTTTTGCCGGCGATGCGCTACCTGCGAACGAGGTCGCGCTTGCCGTTGCTCTGGCCGATAAATTGGAGACTCTAGCGGGCATGTTTGGCATTGGTCAGCAACCGACCGGCGATAGGGATCCATTCGCGCTCAGACGCCACGCCCTCGGAGTGATCCGAATACTGGTTGAAGGTAAGCTGAAGGTACCGCTCTTTGATCTCGTCAATGCGGCATTTTCGGTGTTTCCACGCGGCATGGTCGCCGATGCCCATACCGATCTCGAAATCTTCGTCTTTGAACGTTTGCGTAGCTATCTACGCGAGGCTGGCTATACCGCAAACGAGATCGAATCGGTGCTCTGTATGCATCCGACGCGGCTTGATCAGGTACCCTGCCAGCTCGCTGCCGTGCGTACATTTGCGGCCCTGCCCGAAGCGGCGAGTCTTGCCGCCGCGAACAAGCGCGTCGCCAACATCCTGAAACAGGCCGAAGCGAAAGGCGAATCGTTCAACAACGCTCAAGCGCATGAGATGAAGGAGCCAGCGGAGCGCAATTTGTTCGACGCCCTTAAAAAGGCATCCCAGAAGGCGACGCCTCTATTTCAGGCAGGCGACTATACCGGCTACCTGAAAGCATTTGCAGTATTAAAATCTCCGGTCGACGCTTTTTTTGAATCGGTCATGGTGATGGTGGATGATCAAGAAGTGCGGAAGAACCGCCTTGCGCTTCTCAAAGATCTGCGCGACGAGATGAACCGCGTCGCCGACATCTCCAAGCTCGCCGCATGAAACTCGTAATCCTCGATCGCGACGGCGTGATCAACCTCGACAGCGAGCACTACATCAAGAGCCCGGAGGAATGGAAGCCGATCGCCGGCAGCCTGGAGGCGATCGCGCGCTTTACCCAGGCGGGCTTTCGCGTGGTGGTCGCCACCAATCAGTCCGGCGTCGGCAGAGGGCTATTCAACATGGCCACGCTCAATGCCACGCACGACAAGATGCACAAGGCGGTGAACCAGCTGGGCGGGCGCATCGATGCGGTGTTCTTCTGCCCGCACGCGCAGGACGCGGGCTGCGCCTGCCGCAAACCGCAGCCGGGCATGCTGCTGGAGATCGCCGGGCGCTTCAATGTCGCGCTCGCGGGGGTGCCGGCGATCGGCGACTCTCTGCGCGACCTGCAGGCGGCGAGCGCGGCCGGCGCCAGGCCGATCCTGGTGCTGACCGGCAAGGGCCAACAGACGCTCAAGTCGGGCGGCCTGCCCGAAGGCACCGAGATCCATCAGGACCTGGCCGCCGCCGCCCTGGCGCTCGCCGCATGATTTTCCTGCGCTCCCTCGTCTACCAGGTTCTGCTGGCCATCATCGTCGTGCCCTATTGGGTGCTGGTGATGTGCGTCGCGCCGCTGCCGCGCATTCCGCGCTGGAAGATCATCGCCGGCTGGCCGCGCCTTGCCGCCTGGCTGGCGATATATCTGCTCGGCATCCGCTACGAAGTGCGCGGCCGCGAAAATATTCCCGCGGAACCGGTGGTGATCCTGTCCAAGCATTCGTCTGCCTGGGAGACCCTCGCCTACTCCGAAATTTTTCCGCCGCACGTATATGTGATGAAGCGCGAGCTGATGTGGCTGCCCTTCCTCGGCTGGGGGCTGGCGCTGTTCAGCCCGATTTTCATCAACCGCGCCGACCACAGGAACGCGATGCGCCGCACGATCGAACTCGGCAAGGAGCGCCTCGCCCAGGGTTTTTCCATCATGATTTACCCGGAAGGCACCCGCATCGCCGTCGGCAAGCGCGGCAGGTACAAGCTCGGCGGCGCATACATTGCAGTGCAGACCGGTGCGCGCGTGCTGCCGGTCGCGCACAACGCGGGACTGCTGTGGCCGCGCCACTCGTTCCTCAAATACCCGGGCAAGGTGACGGTGGTGATCGGCGAGCCCATCGACAGCGCCGGTCACACGCCCGAGCAGCTGATGCGCAAGGTCGAGGACTGGATCGAAGGCCAGGTCGAGATTCTGGTGCGCGCGGAGCGCGAAAAGAATGCAGCTTGAACTGCCGCTCGCCGTCGCCCCCGTGACTGTGCCGGCGGGCACGCTGCGCTACATCCAGCTCGGCAGCGAAATCGTGGGCTACCGCTTCCGCCGCGCCCGCCGGCGCTCCATCGGTATCGTGATCGACGACGACGGGCTGCGCGTGGCCGCGCCGGGCCATACGCCCATCGCCGAAGTCGAGGCCTTTATCCGGGAAAAAGCGCGCTGGGTGCTGCAAAAACTGTCCGAGTGGCGCGCCGCACCCAAGCCGCCGGTGGTGAACTGGAGCGATGGGACGATGATCGCGCTGCTGGGGGAGCCGGTGAGAATCGAACTCCTGCCCGGCCGGCGCGACATCAGCCTGCAGGAGGGCCGACTCGGCATCGGGCTCGCGCCTCGCGGCGAGCCGGCGGCGTTGAGAAAACGCGGCATAGCCTGGCTGAAGGACCGGGCGCGAGCGCTGCTCGGCGAGCGCCTGGCGCTATACGCCGCCAGCCTGGGCGTGCCGACGCCGGCGCTGACGCTGTCCAACGCCCGCACGCAGTGGGGCGTGTGCCGGGAGGACGGGCATGTGCGCCTCAACTGGCGCCTGATACACTTGCCGCTGCGCCTCATCGATTACGTGGTCGCGCACGAACTGGCGCATCTGCGGGAAATGAACCACTCGGCGCGCTTCTGGGCCGTAGTCGGCCGCCTCTATCCCGATTACGAGGCGGCGCGCAGGGAACTGCGCGACTGCAGCCACCGCCTGCCAATCTTATAGGGAAGCTCTGATTAAGTCCGTGACGCAATCAGAGCTTCCTCTGACTTGGGGGATTTACAAGGGGGCGCCGCCCCCTTGTTCAAAGTTTCCATAGGAGGACTTGCCGTGAGAATACTGCATACGATGCTGCGCGTGGGCAACATGGAACGTTCGGTCAAATTCTACACCGAGGTCATGGGCATGAAGCTGTTGCGCACCGCCGACCGGCCGGAGCAGAAATACTCGCTCGCCTTCGTCGGCTACGGCCCCGAGGACGCGCACGCCGTGATCGAACTCACCTACAACTACGGCGTGGACAAGTACGACATGGGCAACGCATTCGGGCATCTCGCGATCGAGGTCCCCGACGCCTACAAAGCCTGCGAAACCGTCAAGGCAAAGGGCGGCGTCGTGAGCCGCGAAGCCGGACCGGTCAAAGGGGGCAGCACGGTTATTGCCTTCGTCCAGGATCCGGACGGCTACAAGATTGAACTCATCCAGCGCAAATGACCCGGGCAGCAGAGTCGGGGGTCCGCACTGCTTCCTGCCGCCGGGTTCAGTCCATCCTCAGGCGCGATACTTGCGCAACGCCGTAGGCTGGCCGATCAGCATCTTCGCGAACTCTTCCAGCAGGGCCTCGTTGACGTCACCCGCCGGAATGCGCAGTTCGTCCGCGCCCAGACGGAAGAAGTGCTTGCCCTTGACCACCAGCCTGCAGTTGTCATGGTCGGCGGTGATCGTGATGTCGCAGGTGACGGTGTGTGGCACGGTGAATTTCATCTTCTGGAATCCGCCGCCGGGCTTCTTGATTTCCTCTTCCACGAACTTCAGGCCGCAGCTCCACAGCACGTCGCGCACTTTCTGGATCGTCGCGGGCATATCGCGCTCAATACTGAGGCTCGCGGGCGAAGACCATCTGATGAAGAAGTTGATGACGTCGTAATAGTCCTTGTCGGATATTTTTTTCTTGCGGTAATCGATGAAGGACTCCGCGAACCCCAGTTTCTGGAAATCGCCGATCCCGGGAATCGAATACACCGTCGGGTTCGCGGGCCTGAGCACCGCCAGCTGCTTCAACAGATCGTTCAGGTAAAGGAATGTCTGGCTCATCTTGGCTTCGACCAGCTTCATGCTTTCCTGCAGTATTGACTGCCGGGAAAGCTGCTGGCTTTTCACCATGTCCGCCTGTTTTCTCAGGTCATCGAGCAGGCCCATACTATTCTCCGGCGTGGACGCTTGGCTAATTCGGCGAGGGAGCCTATTGTGCCAGCCACAGGCGCGTTTGTGAATATTAATGCGTAGGCGGCGTTTGCTGACAAGCCCTAGGACTTTTCTTTTTCCGCCAAGTAGTTGCTAATGGCAACAAAATCGGCCACCACCAGGTTCTCGGCGCGCAGGCCCGGTACGATCCCCAGCGCGGCGTAGTCCTCCGCCTCAAGCAGCCCGGCGAGGGAATTGCGCAAGGTCTTGCGCCGCTGCCCAAAGGCACGCCGCACCACCTGCTCCAGACCCGCCTGGCTCGCCGCCGTCAGCTGCGCCTGCGGCCGCGGCAGCATGCGCACCACGGCTGAATCGACCTGCGGCGGCGGCGAAAAGGCGTCGGGGGCTACCTCTAGCAGCAACTGCATATCGAAGCGGTACTGCAGCATCACCGACAAGCGGCCGTAATCGCCGCCGCCCGGGA
>DAIRFM010000019.1:5877-12777 GCA_036795025.1 Burkholderiales bacterium
TCGAAGCGGTACTGCAGCATCACCGACAAGCGGCCGTAATCGCCGCCGCCCGGGAGGGCCACCATGCGCTCGACCACCTCCTTCTGCAGCATGAAATGCATATCGCATATGCGCTCGGCATGGCGCGCGAGGTGGAACAGCAGCGGAGTCGAAATGTTGTACGGCAGGTTGCCGACCACGCGCAGCGCGCGAGGTAACAGTGAAAAATCGAATTCGAGCACATCGCCCGCATGCACCGAGAGGCGGCCCGGCGGATAGGCCCGGTGCAGGCGCGCGATGATGTCGCGGTCGATCTCGATCACATGCAGGTGGCGCAGCACCGCGGCGAGCGGCGTGGTGAGCGCCCCCAGCCCGGGACCGATTTCCACCATGGCATCGTCCGCCTGCGGCCGGATCGCGGCGACGATGTCGGCGATCACGGCCTGGTCGGTGAGAAAGTGCTGCCCAAACCGTTTGCGCGGGATGTGCTTCACCTAAACAAGGGGCGCGACCCTAGGTGCGTGCACCATCTCCAGCGCCATTTCAATCGCCGCAATCAGGCTGCCCGCATCGGCCTTGCCCGTGCCGGCCAGCTCCAGCGCCGTGCCATGATCGACCGAGGTGCGCACGATGGGCAGCCCAAGCGTGACGTTGACGCCCTTGCCGAAGCTTGCATATTTGAGCACCGGCAACCCCTGATCGTGATACATCGCCAGCACGCAATCGCCACGCGCGAGCACCTGCGGCGTGAACAGCGTATCGGCCGGCAAAGGTCCTTCCAGACGCATGCCCGCCAGGCGCAGCTTGTCCAGCACCGGGGAAATGACCTCGATTTCTTCGCGGCCGAGGTGACCGCTCTCGCCGCCGTGCGGATTGAGCCCTGCGACCAGGATGCGCGGCTCGGTCATGCCGAAACGCTGCTGCAGCGCCTGGCGCAAAATCCGCAACGTCGCTTCCAGCGTTTCGCGCGTGATCGCGCCGGCCACCTCGGCAAGCGCCATGTGAGTGGTGACCAGGGCCACGCGCAGGCCGCCGCCCGCAAGCATCATTACCACACGCGGCGTGGAGGTCAGTGCGGCAAGATATTCGGTATGGCCGGTAAAAGGGATACCGGCATCGTTGATTGCACCCTTGTGCACCGGCGCAGTCACCATCGCCGCGAAGCTCGCGTCCATGCAGCCGGCAACGGCGCGCTCGATCAGAGCCAGCACATAAGGGCTGTTGGCCGGAGCGAGCTTGCCCGCGGTCACGGGCGCGGCGAGCGGCACGTGCAACACTTCGAACTCATCTGCCGCCGGCGAGCGCTCCGGGTCGAAGGCGCGCATACGCAGCGCGAGCCCGAGCTGCGCGGCGCGCGCGGCGAGCAGTTCGCGGTCGCCGAGAATTACGGCGCGGCAGGGCAGGCGCTGGCGCGACAGCGCGAGACAAATGTCCGGCCCGATGCCGGCGGGCTCGCCGGAAGTGACCGCGATGACAGGCAGAGGCGCCGCGTTTCCCTCCTCCCTCCTCACTCCTTGCTCCTCTCCGGACTGCGCCCAGCGCCACCGCGCGCACCGGCAACGACGGCCATCAGCGCTCCTCCAGCCGATACTCCACGAAGGCGCGATCGCGCAGCTGGCGCAGCCATTCCTGATAAGCCTCGTCGGCTTTGCGCTCGCGCAGGATCAGGCGCGCCTCCTGCCGCTTGCGCTCGCCGGAGACGTCGGCCTGGCGCCGCTCCAGCACCTGCATCAGATGCCAGCCGAAAGACGTCACGAAAGGCTCGCTCAGCTCCTCCACCTTGAGGTTGTTCATCACGCGCTCGAATTCGGGCACGGTGTCGCCGGGATAAATCCACCCCAGGTCGCCGCCCTTGATCGAGGACGCGTCGTCGGAATTGAGCTTGGCCAGTTCGCCGAAATCGGCGCCATTGACAATGCGTTCGCGCAAGTTATTGAGCTTGCGCCTGGCGTCAGCCTCGGACACGATCTCGCTGGTTTTCACCAGTATGTGCCGCGCATGCGTCTGCTCGACCAGCGCCGGCGCGCCGCCGCCGCGGCGGTCGACGAGCTTGATCACATGGAACCCGGCCGGGCTGCGTATGATGCCGCTCACCTCGCCCGGCTTCATGCCGTTCAATGCATGGGCGAACAGCTCCGGCAGCCGGTCGCGCGGGCGCCAGCCCATGGCCCCGCCCTGCAGAGCGTCCGGCGCATCGGAATAGCTGACCGCCAGCTTCGCGAAATCCGCGCCCTCGCGCAGTTGCAGCACCACCTGCTCGGCGCGCGCGCGCTGCTTGTCAACCTGCTCCGGGCTCGCCTGATCCGGCAGCCGCAGCAGTATGTGCGCCAGGTTGTACTCGCTCGCAGTGGCTTGCGACGCGCCCTGCTGGCTGAGAAAATAGTCGATCTCGTTGTCGGTAACGACGATGCGGTTGTCCACCTCGCGCTCGCGCAGGCGCGACAGCATGATCTCGTTGCGGATCTCCTCGCGGAATTTGTCGAACTGGATCCCATCGCGCTCCAACGTGTGGCGGAATTCGGTCAGCGACATCTTGTTGCTCTCGGCAACGCGCGCGACCGTACGGTCCAGCTGCAAATCGTCCACGCGCAGCGCCGTCTCCTTGGCCAACTGGATTTGCAGCCGGTCCATGATCATGCGCTCCAGCACCTGCTTTTGCAGCACATCGGGCGGAGGCAGCGGCGTGCCCTGCTGGCTCAGTTGCTGCGTCACCGCCTTCATCCGCTCGGCAACCTCGCGGCTGGTGATCACCTCGCTATTGACCACGGCGACGATACGGTCCACCAGCACCACGGCGCTGGGCGCGGCTGTTTGCGCGAGGAGGTTGCCGGCGCTGAACGCCAGCGCGGCGCCCGCGAGCCACGCGAGCACCGCCAATTTTGAAAATTGCATGTAAGGATTACTCGTAAAAATTGAAGGGTTGCGAATCTGGGCGGGTCTGGTTGAGGCGGCTGTAGCCGGGGATGTTCCGCTTCAGCGTCTCCAGCGGGTTCGACCCTATGCGCGAGAATCCGTTCAATTCCAGCTGCACGAACACCCCGCTGCTGAAGCTCCCGGTGGCAGACGCAAAGCGCTGCACCACGACCCGGCCAATCCAGCAGCCGGCATTATATTCGAAACCGCCCAGACCTTCGACCAGCCGGCCGTCCCGCAGGGAGTAATTGTAACGACCTACGCCATACCAGGCGCCGCCCAGGGGCCACTGTGCCGAAACGTCGGCCTGATTCAGCGAACCGCGGGTAAAGCGATAGCCGAGGTTCAGCACCTTGGTGGTCTCGGGCTGGAAGCGGGCGCCGATGCCCAGGCGATCGAAAAAATTGCGCTGCGGGTTGTACTGCAGCGCACTGTCCAGGGTCCAGTAGCGGGAAATACGCCCGCTCAGCGCAGCCAGAAAATCCGAGGTTTTGTCGGTACGCGTTGGAGTAACGTTGTCATTCAGCGTCACCTGCTGATTCTGGAAATAGTAGCGCTGACCAACTGTGGCCTTGAGCACCTCCTGGCCGCCGGTCGGCGACACTAGCCGTGTGGTCGCGGCAACTGTCAGCTGGTTGGCGTCCGCGATGCGGTCGCCGCCGTTGAACAGATTCTCGGAAAAAATCGTCGCATAGTTGAAGTCGGCCAAGCCGGTATCGAACAGCGGAATCTTGCTTTGGTCGCGAAAAGGCACATACAGGTAATAAAGGCGCGGTTCCAGCGTCTGGCGGAAACTCCGCCCTGCGAAGTCGGTGTCGCGCTCGAAGGTCAGGCCGCTGTCCACGCTGGCGATGGGCAGCGCCCGATGAATCGTCTCCGGGGTGTCGACCGGGTTGCGCGCAAGGCTGTAACTGGTGGAGTGAAATCCCAGTTTGGGAGTGAGATAGGCGCCCGGCATGATCAGCGGCAGGCTCGCGCTGGGATAGAACGTAAGGCGGCTGCCGATGACGTCGCTGGTATTGACGCCGGCGATGGCGCCGGCGAAGCCGCTGCCGCGATTGAACTTGACAAACTCGCTGTTGAGACCGAGATCCACTCCGCCGACGTACTGGCGCGTCGCATTCAGCGTGAACTGCGGCAACCGGTCGTAAGGCGGGATCACCGGGTTGCCCGGGTCCTGCAGGGTCTGAAAGCGCTGCGCGCGCGCGGTCGCGATCCACCAGCCGCCGTTGTAGGTCAGCATGCCGTCGCGCGGCAGCGTGGTCTGCGAGGTGATGTTGATGCGGCTGGACAGATCGCGGAAATAGTTGTCGTCGGAAACCTTGTTGATATTGAGGTAACCGGTCAGGTTGCTGCTGAATCTTTGATTGTGCTGGATGATGGTGGCAAAGCGGGTGATGTTTGCCACCCGATCGTTGGATAGGTGCTCGAAGCTGGCATTGCCGTCGTAGTCAAGGCCGACGTAGCGAAGCTGCGCGGTCAGCTGCAGTCCGCGCTTGGATAATTCGCGCGGCGCGATGGTGAGATCCCGGTTGGGCGCGAGGTTCAGGTAGAACGGCGTGCTGATTTCCACCCCGCTCTTGGTGCTGCTGCCTATGCTGGGCGGCAGGAGGCCGCTCTTGCGCTGGTTGTGCAGAGGAAAATCCACCCAGGGCACGTAGACGATAGGCGTGTCCTTGAACACCAGCTTGCCCCTGCGCGCCACGCCCAGATCGCGCGTCATGTCCAGGTCGAGTTCGCCGGCCTGCAGGTACCAGTCATTGTCGCCCGGCTTGCAGGTGGTGAACGTCGCATTCTCCAGGTGATACTTGTCCTTGCCTTCGAGCTTGATCACCTCGGCCGTCCCGCGCGCGCGCACCGGGGCAAACCCGCTACGGCCGGGCCGTGAAAACTCATAGTCGGCGTGGTCGAACTGGCCGATGTTGTCGTGCACGCGCAGGCGCAGCCCGGTGCCGCTCATGCGGTCGCCGTCGCGCTCGAGACGCACGCCGCCGCTCGCCTGCACCTCGTCGGTGGCATAGAGGTAGAGCAAGCGGTCGGCATTGATGCTGACGTTGTCCTGGCGCAGCTCGGCGTTGCCGCTGGCGCTGGTTTCCTTGTTGGCGTAGCCCTCCATCCGGTCGGCGGAGATCGTGACCGGCGCGCCTGCATTAGCCGATCTGCCCGCGGGCGGCGGCCTGAGCCGCGGCTCCTGCCCCTGTGCCGCCAGCGCGCAGAAGAACAGGGCCAAAGCAGGCGCGTACTGGCGCATTGAGGACTTCATGGTGGATAAAGGGGAGGGTGTGTTTTTGGATGCTAAAATCGCACACTTTCGCTTTTATGGCAACCGGAAAGCACTTTGGAGCGGACATCTTTGGAGCGGACGCTGGCGTTACAGGCATGGCTCAGCCGCCTTTTCCCTGCGGAAAAATGGCACCTTGAGCCAGCTTCGGCCGATGCCAGCTTCCGCCGCTATTTCCGCATCAGTCTTGCCGACCGCGGCGAGAGCCGCATTGTCATGGATGCGCCGCCGCAGAAGGAGGACTGCCGGCCTTTCATCCAGGTTGCGGAGCTGCTGCGGCAAGCCGGCCTCAACGCGCCGGCGGTGCTGGCGCAGGACCTGGAGCAGGGCTTTCTGTTGCTCACCGACCTCGGCTCCACCACCTATCTCGCCGCCCTGCAGGAGAACGACGCCAGGGCGGACGTCCTGTTTCGCGACGCCATCGATGCGCTCATCGCCTGGCAGCTCGCCAGCCGGCCCGGGGTGCTGCCACCCTACGACGCCGCCTTGCTGCGGCGCGAACTCGATCTGTTTCCCGATTGGTATCTGGCGCGGCACCTGGGCCTGGCCCTGTCGCCTGCGCAGCGTCAGGTGCTGGAGCGCATGTTCGCCCTGATTCTGGCAAGCAATCTGGCGCAGCCCGCGGTGTACGTGCATCGCGATTACATGCCGCGCAACCTCATGCTGTGCGAGCCCAACCCCGGCATCCTCGATTTCCAGGATGCGGTCTACGGCCCGATCAGCTATGACGTGGCGTCGCTGGTGCGCGATGCTTTCATCAGCTGGGAAGAAGAGCGCGCGCTCGACTGGGTCGTGCGCTACTGGGACAAGGCGCGCCGCGCCGGGCTCCCGGTCGGCGCCGATTTCGGTGACTTCTACCGCGACCTCGAATGGATGGGCCTGCAGCGCCATTTGAAAGTACTGGGCATTTTCGCGCGCATCCACTACCGTGACGGCAAACCCGGCTATGTCGAGGACACGCCGCGCTTCGTGCGCTACGTGCGCGCAGTCGCCGGTCGCTACAACGCGCTCGCCCCGCTCGCGCATCTGTTCGACGAGATCGAGGACGAACAGGCAATGCAGGGTGGAGTGTTTCCATGAAAGCAATGATTCTGGCCGCCGGGCGCGGCGTCAGAATGCGTCCGCTCACCGATACCACGCCCAAGTCGCTGCTCGCGGTGGGCGGCAAACCGCTCATAGCGTGGCAGCTGGAGAAGCTGGCCCGGGCCGGATTCGTCGAGGTAGTGATCAATCACGCCCACCTCGGGCACTTGATCGAAGCCGCGCTCGGCGACGGTTCGCGCTTCGGTCTTTCCATCCGCTACTCGGCCGAGAGCGAAGCGCTCGAGACCGCCGGCGGGATCGCCCTCGCCCTGCCTTTGCTCGGTGCGGAGCCCTTTCTGGTGATCAACGCCGACATCTACACGGATTACGACTTCTCGGCGCTCGCCCACGTGGATCTGCAGGACGGCCTCGCGCATCTGGTTCTGGTGGACAATCCGCCGCAGCATCCGCGCGGCGACTTCGCCCTGGAGGCAGGGCGCGTGCGCGAAGCCGGCAAGCGCCTGCTCACCTTCAGCGGCATCGGGGTGTATGCGCCGCGGCTGTTCAGCGGCATTCCACCCAGGGCCAAGGTCCCGCTGGCACCACTGTTGCGCAAGGCCATGGGAGCGGACCGCGTGCCGGGCGAGCATTATCGCGGCCGCTGGCACGACATCGGCACCGCCGAGCGCCTGCAGGCATTGGAT
>DAIRFM010000167.1:0-2846 GCA_036795025.1 Burkholderiales bacterium
CGCCCAGCCGCGCCCGACCGCGGCGAGCAAAACGCCCACCTGCGGGATGACGCACACGATCATGAGCAGCGTGAGCATGCCCACGGCGAGCCAGCGCTTGACCGGCCCCAGGCGGCGGCGTTCGACCCTGGAATAGGCGAGCGAGCTGTAGTCCTTGATCGCCACATACTCGCGCGCGGCGATCACGAACACGATGGCGAGCACGACGAGGAGCGCCGAGATCACGATGCCCATGCGGAAGATCCGCCGGTCGACGAACTGCATGATATTGAGATAGGCCTGCGGGGCGAGCAGGTCCTGCACACCGACAACCAGCGGCGTGATGAAGTCGGCGAAAGTCCAGATGAACACCAGCAACGCGCCCGAGATGTAACCCGGGGTGGTGAGCGGCAGGGTGATGGTCCAGAACCGGTGCCAGCCCGTCGCGCCGACGCCCTGCGCCGCCTCCTCCAGCGACGGGTCGACCTTGGCCAGCGCGTCCAGAATGCTGAGCGTCATCAACGGAAACAGATGCACTGTCTCCACCAGCAGAACGCCGTGCATGCCGTACATGAAATTGATCGGCGCCTCCATGCCGAACCAGTCCATGAGCAGGATGTTCACGGTGCCGGCGCGGCCAAGAATGAAGACGAAGCCCAGCACGCCCACCAGCGGCGGCAGGATCATCGGCAGCATGGTGAGGTAGGAGAACGTCTTCCGGTACGGGAACTCGTAACGGACGATGAGAAACGCGACCGCGATCCCGATCACCGAGGTGGTGAGGACCGCCGCCACGCCGAGCACCATCGACCTCCAGAACGAGCGCAGGTAGAACGAGTCGGTGAAGAAATCCTGGAAGTGGCTGAGCGTGAACTGGCCGGCCTCGTTGGTGACTGCGTCGTAGAAAATCCGGGTTAGCGGGAACAGAATGAACAGAATCAGGAAGGCCCAGATCAGGACGAATCCGAAGACGGCTACGGATCCCCGCGGCAGCTTCATGATTCCGCCGGCATCGCCACGGTGCTGGTGGCCTCGAAGCTGACGCTAACCGGGGTGCCCAGCGGCAACTGCTCGTGGTGCCAGGGATCGCGGATGTCCACCTTGAACACGATGCCCTGCCCCAGATCCACATCATAGCGCAGCGTATTGCCCAGGTAGGCGGCGAACGCGATGCGGCCTTTCACCAGGTTGCGGCCGGTCGCAGGCACGCCGTCAAGGGCCGCGTTCTCCGGCCGGATGGACACCACGCACCGGTCTCCCGGGCGGAAGCGCTCGTCCATCACCGCCGCGAGTTCGCCGAAGCCAGTTTTCAGGCGCAACCACCGCTGCGGCGCATCCACGGCCTCGACGGTGCCCTCGGTGAGGTTGTTGATACCGATGAAGTCGGCGACGAAGCGGTTCTGCGGACGCTCATACAGCGTCTTCGGGGGGCCGATCTGCAGAATCTTCCCCTTGTTGAAAACCGCGATGCGGTCCGAAAGCGTCAGCGCTTCCTCCTGGTCGTGCGTGACGTAGACGGTGGTGATGCCGAGCTCCTTCTGCAGCTTGCGGATCTCGGCTCGCACCTGGATGCGGATCTTCGCGTCGAGATTGGACAGCGGCTCGTCCAGGAGCAGGATCTTGGGATTCAGCACCAGCGCGCGCGCGAGCGCGACGCGCTGCTGCTGCCCGCCGGAAAGCTGGCCGGGGTAGCGGTCCTCCAGCCCGCCAAGCTTGACCTTTTCGAGGACGGCGCGGATGCGCTCCCCGATCTCGGTCTGCGGCAGCTTGCGCAGCTTCAGTCCGTAGGCGGCGTTTTCGTACACCGTCATGTGCGGCCAAAGCGCGTAGTTCTGGAATACCATGCCGATGCCACGCTCGTGCGGCGGCAGGTCGTTGACGACACGACCGTCGAACAGGACCTCGCCTTCATCCGGCGCGTAGAATCCGGCGATCAGCCGCAACAGCGTCGTCTTGCCGCAGCCCGAAGGGCCAAGAAGGGTGAACATCTCGCCCTCCTCGATGGAGAAGCTGACGTTGCTTACCACCTCCAGCGGACCGAACCGCTTGGTGAGGCCCTGCACGGTGATGCGCACGTAGCCGCTCCCTCCCTTTTCAACACACAATTAGCGCTTGAGCGTTTCCCAGGCGGACTCGATCTCCTTGCGGAACTGTTCGTTCACCTTCTCGTAGCGGCCCTGCGCCTTTTCGTCATCGTAGATGTTGATCACGTCGATGTCGAAGTAGGAGCGGATGCCGCCGGTAAACTCTACCGCCATTTCCGCGCGGGAGCCAGGAGCCCCCTGCACGCGGAACTTCGGCGTGATCGGGAACACGCCCCGCTCCATCGCCACCCTCTGCCCGCGCTCTGAAAGCAGGTACTCGATGAAGGCGCGCGCCGCTTTCGGATGCTTGGCACCCGCCAGGACGGCGATCGGTTCGGGAGTAATCCATGCGGTCTTCGGCGCCACGAACTTGAGCTCGAAACCGGCCAGCCGGTCCTCGAAGGCCATGTAACTCGGCACGGCGAAGCCCGCGGCAAACTCACCCCGGGCGACCACCGAGGGCACGTCGCGGCTGCGCGCGGTGAAGATGCCGGTGTTCGCGCCGAGGCGCTTCAGCCACGCCCAGCCCTTGTCGTCGCCGTCACGCTGCAGAATCACCTCGTAGGTCGCGTGACTGCTGCTGGAACGGCTGGGGGCACACTGCGCGACCTGGCCTTTCAGCTTCGGATTCAGCAGGTCGTCCCAGTCCTTCGGCTCAGGCACGCCGAGCCGCGCGAGCACCTTCGGGTGATACACCAGGCCGTAGGGCTCGAGCACCGTGCCGGTCCAGAAGCCTTTCGGATCCTTCAGATAAATCGGCTTCGGCTTGCCGATGGTCGCGGG
>DAIRFM010000167.1:2946-4822 GCA_036795025.1 Burkholderiales bacterium
TGCGCCACGGCGAAACCTGCCGCCAATGACGTCGAGACGAGCGCTAGCGCAAGGGTTTTCAGACGGTGAACCATGGCAACCTCCTTTGTTCGGAAACAGGGATCATGCGATACAAGCTTACCGGCCGCACACGCCGGGCTATTGATTTTTATCAATCCGGGTTTGACTTATGACGGTAATATCACATCATGGCACGCGTAGCAATAATCGGCGGCGGTTCATTCGGCACCGCCATGGCATGCGTGGTCCGCAGGGCGGGCCATGAGGTGCTGATCTGGGCGCGGGAACACGAAGTGGTGGCGGCGATCAACAACGAAGGCGTCAATTCCCACTTCCTGCCGGATGTGCCCCTGGTTCCAGGTATTCGCGCAATCGGCAATCTTGCCGCAGCGACCCATGGCAGGGATTTCATCCTGATGGCGGTACCGGCGCAACATTTGCGCGAGGTCGCCGGCAACATGCGCCCGTCGCTGCGCGAGTCGACACCGGTCGTGAGCTGCTCCAAGGGCATCGAGCGTGGCAGCCACGCGCTCATGCCCGAAGTGCTCGCCGAGATGCTGCCGCAGGCCGTGGTTGCGGTTCTGTCGGGTCCCTCGTTCGCGCGCGAGATCGCGGTCGACCTGCCCTGCGGCGTGGTGCTCGCTTGCGCCGACTGGTCGGTGGGCGAGTCGCTCGCGCGGCAGATTTCGAACCCCCGCTTCTGCATTCACCTTTGTGACGACTTAGTAGGAGCCGCGGTGGGCGGGGTGATGAAGAACGTGATCTCGATTGCGAGCGGCATCGCCGCCGGCCGCAAGCTGGGCGAAAATGCGCGTGCGACCTTGATCACGCTTGGGTTCGCGGAAGCCAGCCGGTTTGGGCTCGCCAAGGGTGCGAAAGCCGCGACTTTCATGGGGCTCGCAGGACTCGGCGATCTCATGCTCACCGCCAACAGCCTGAAATCGCGCAACACTTCTCTCGGCGTGGCCTTGGGCGAAGGCCGGCGTCTGGCCGATGTGCTGGCCGAACGCAAGGAAGTCACCGAAGGCGCTTTTTCGGTCGAAGGGGTGGCGGCGCTTGCGCGGCAGCTCCACGTCGACATGCCCATTACACAGGCCTTGGATTCCGTGCTCAATCACGGGGGCGATCTGGACGCCGAGATGGCACAGTTCATGACGCACCTGCCGTCGCTTTACCACACGGGATAAGTCGCGCCCTGGTTCGTGTTCCGCGCGACCACGACTTTAGCTGCTCAAACGCAGTTTCGCCGCGTTTGCGCTCTACTCCCGCATCAAGCTTGAGTACGCTGCCGCAGTGCCTGCGCCAAATAGTCAACGCAGGCATCCACCGTGGCGAGTTTTCCGGCGTCCGCCTCCGGCACATCGACCCCGAATTCCTGGTGCAGCGCAATCAAAAAATTGAGGAAATCCATGGAATCGACGTCGAGCTGATCGCGCAGGCTTACGGCCGGCTTGAGCTGGCCAGGATCCAGCTCGGGCACGATCCCGGACAGTGTTTTGATCACGCGAACGCGGATTTCGTCTTCGGTCATAAGCCCTCCGGCTGCTGCAGCAGGCGATCCACCGCCGCGAGAAACAGCGCGCCGCGGTGGCCGTCAGTCGCGCGGTGATCGCCCGAAAGCGGCATGGCGCCCACCGCAATCGCTTCTTCGCCGATATACAGGTGGAGGAAGCCGCGGATTTTTCCGGCGCTGTACAGCTCGGCCGCCTTCTCTTCGAAGCGGCGAATCAGCAGCATCTGGCGCAGCAGCGCCAGCGCATGCTCGCGCTCGTTGCCGGATGTCGCCGCAGTCTTGTGGATGCTCATGCCCGTCCTCCCGTGTTCACATGCTCTCCAGGGTCGAGACATCCCCTTCGGGCAGCCCCAGTTCGCGCGC
>DAIRFM010000168.1:0-4814 GCA_036795025.1 Burkholderiales bacterium
TCGCGCGCCTTGTCCGGATCGAGGCCGAGGTTGAACTGATCGTCCCAGCGGAACTCGAAGCGCGCCTTGGACAGCGCGTTATCGCGGATCTGCGCGCCGGGATGGCCTTTGGCGAGATCGGCCGCATGCGCCGCGATCTTGTAGGTGATGATGCCGTCCTTGACGTCGGCCTTGTTCGGCAGGCCCAGGTGTTCCTTGGGCGTGACATAGCAGAGCATGGCCGTGCCGTACCAGCCGATCATCGCCGCTCCGATCCCCGAGGTGATGTGATCGTAGCCGGGCGCAATGTCGGTAGTGAGCGGTCCCAGGGTATAGAACGGCGCCTCCTTGCAGTCTCGCAACTGCAGCTCCATGTTCTCCTTGATCATGTGCATGGGGACGTGTCCCGGGCCCTCGATCATCACCTGCACGTCATGCCTCCATGCGATGTCGGTAAGCTCGCCCAGCGTCTTCAGTTCGCCCAACTGCGCTTCGTCATTGGCATCGTAGATCGAACCGGGACGCAGGCCGTCGCCAAGAGAAAACGAGACGTCGTAGGCCTTCATGATGTCGCAGATGTCCTCGAAATGGGTGTAGAGGAAACTCTCCTTGTGGTGCGCCAGGCACCACTTGGCCATGATCGAGCCGCCGCGGCTGACGATGCCGGTCATGCGCCTGGCGGTAAGCGGCACGTAGCGCAGCAGCACCCCGGCGTGGATGGTGAAGTAGTCCACGCCCTGCTCGGCCTGTTCGATCAGAGTGTCGCGGAAGATGTCCCAGGTGAGTTCCTCGGCCTTGCCCTCGACCTTTTCCAGGGCCTGGTAGATGGGCACGGTGCCTATCGGCACGGGCGCATTGCGGATGATCCATTCCCGCGTTTCATGGATATGTTTGCCGGTGGAGAGGTCCATCACGGTATCGCCGCCCCAGCGGATGGACCAGGTCATTTTCTCGACTTCCTCGCCGATGGATGAACCCAGCGCCGAATTGCCGATGTTGGCGTTTATCTTGACCAGGAAATTGCGGCCGATGACCATCGGCTCGGACTCCGGGTGGTTGATGTTGGCCGGGATAATGGCGCGGCCGCGCGCCACTTCGTCGCGCACGAATTCCGGGGTGATCTCCTCGGGAATGGCGGCGCCGAAGGCCTGGCCCGGGTGCTGGCGTGCCATCAACTCGGCCAGCTTGGATCCCTGCGGCCCCGAGGCGCGCAGGCTTTCGACGTATTCCCGGCGTTGCAGATTCTCGCGGATGGCGATGTATTCCATTTCCGGCGTGATCATGCCGCGGCGCGCGTAGTGCATCTGCGACACGTTCATGCCGGGCTTGGCCCGCCGCGGCTTGCGCTGCAGGTTGAAACGCAGTTCGGCGAGCTTCGCATCGCGCAGGCGCTCGACGCCGAACTTCGACGTCGGACCGGAAAGCGCCTCCGTATCGCCGCGCTCTTCTATCCATTTGGCGCGCAGCGGCGCGAGGCCATCGCGGATGTCGATTTTTGCACTCGGATCGGTATACGGGCCGGAGGTATCGTAAACATAGACGGGCGGATTTTTCTCGGCGCCGAAGGAAGCCGGGGTGTCGCTCTGGCTTATCTCGCGCATCGGTACCCGGATGTCGGGCCGGCTGCCTTGCACATACACCTTGCGCGAGTTCGGCAGCGGCTGGACCGCCGCGTCGTCCACGTGCGCGGTCGCTGCGATAAATTTGGGGTTTGCGCTCATGCTTCGCTCCTAAAAAAACTGCCCGCGCACACTGCACCGGCTGTCTGACTTCTGGTGCCTAGGGTCCGCGCACACCGCGTGTCAGATCCCGGACGTACGTGCTACTTGGACCGAGGGGGGCGGAGACAGGAGGGAGGACTGCTCACGCTTCCCTGCGGCGGCATTATCCGCATCAGGTTCAAAGGGACTCTCTCACCCGCGCCGCATGTTTCAACTCGCTGCGCAGGACCCCTAACGTTAGGCAGCCAAGGTACCGCAATCGATGAAGCTTTGCAATCCGCGCCGCTCACCGGTCTGCGCAACCGGCCGGTGGCCAGACCTGGCGGCGGGAGCCGCGGTGTTTCTTCGCAATAGACTCGTGAGTGGGGACTGCAGTAAATCAATAGGTTAGCTTGTTTGGTACTGCCAATAGTCGAATCCAAAACTTTGAATCCTGCTGGCTGGAAGGGCTTTTTCGTCATGCTGATGGGCTTGGTGACCAAGTACGCAATCCTGCTGGTGGACTTCACCAACCAACTGCGCGCCGCGGGTCAGGACCGAGCGCACGCGATCCTCGAGGCCGGGCGCATCCGTCTGCGGCCGATCCTGATGACCACCTTCGCCATGGTGTTCGGCATGATCCCGCTCGCGCTCGGCATCGGCGAAGGCTCGGAGCAGCGCGCGCCCATGGCGCACGCCGTGATCGGCGGCATTATCACCTCCACCCTGCTCACTTTGGTGGTGGTACCGGTGATCTACACCTATCTCGACGATCTCGCGCGCTGGGCGCAGAACAAGTTCGGGGCCGGGCAGGCCGCGGATGCGGTCGATCCCAATCGCAATGCGCAAAGCGCTGACTAGGCCGGCGCTGCCGGCAACCACTGGGCCCGCCGCCCCGCCTGCCGAGGCGAAACGCGCTATGTGACAAGCGTCACAAGGCAGCCGCACAAACAATGGTAAAATTTCCGTCGTTCAAATCACCTCCGCGAGCCAATCCGCCATGCCTGCCATGAACATCGAACAAGCCCGTTTCAACATGGTCGAGAATCAAATCCGGCCCTGGGAAGTACTGGACCAGCAAGTGCTGGACCTCTTGTATGTGGTCAAGCGCGAAGATTTTGTGCCCGCCGCGTACCGGGCCCTCGCCTTCTCCGATCTGGAGATCCCCATCGGCCAGGGCGAGCATATGTGGCAGCCAAAAATGGAGGCGCGCGTATTGCAGGAGCTGGCGGTAAAGCCGACCGACCAGGTCCTCGAAATCGGGACCGGATCCGGCTATTTCGCCGCGCTGCTCGCGCATCGCGCGCAGCATGTCTACAGCGTGGAAATCCGCGCCGACCTGAAAGCATCAGGCGAGGCCAGCCTGCGCCGCGCCGGAGCCGCCAACGTCACGGTGGAGCTTGGCGACGGCGCCAGCGGCTGGACCAAACACGCGCCCTACGACATCATCGTGCTCACCGGCTCGACACCGGTGCTGCCGCAGCAGTTCTTGCAGCAAATGAAAGTCGGCGCGCGCCTGTTCGCCGTGGTCGGCAACCCGCCGGTGATGGCGGCGCGGCTCATCACCTGCACCGGCGAGGGCGTCTACAATTCCATCGACCTGTTCGAAACCAGCGTCGCGCCGCTCGCGCATGCGCTCGCGGGCGAGCGCTTCAGTTTTTGACCATGACGCAGATCACGCCGCAACTGCTGCAGCAATGGCTGGCCGATACCGGACGCAAGCCGCCGGTTCTGCTCGACGTGCGCGAACCCTGGGAATACCAGACCTGCCGCATCGAGGGGTCCACGCTGGCGCCAATGAACACCATCCCGGCGCGGGCGCAGGAACTCGATCCCGACACCGAAACCGTTGTGATCTGCCATCACGGCGCGCGCAGCTTCCAGGTGGCCGTGTTTCTGGAACGCAACGGCTTTTCCAATCTCTACAACCTGCAGGGCGGGGTAAATGCCTGGGCCGACCAGGTCGAACCCACCATGCCGAGATATTGAGCCCGCCATGAAACGACACGCGCTTTTCCTCGGTATTCTTGCTTTCAGCCAGCCGCTGGTCGCGGCTGACCTGCTGCAGACCTACCGCGAGGCGCGCGCCAACGACCCGGTGTACGCCTCGGCGCGCGCGACGCGCGACGCCGGCCGCGAAAATCTGCCGCAGGGACTGGCCCTACTGCTTCCAATCATCAGCGCCAGCGGGTTCACCCAGATGAACGACATCGACATTTCGTTCCGCGACGTGCTGCCGCCCTCGAAGCGCGACGGCAACACCAACGGCTACAGTTTGTCGTTGACCCAGCCTTTGTTCAATTGGCAAAGCATCATGATGTACAGGGAAGCCGGCTACAAAGTGGCGCAGGCCGAAGCCGCCTTCGGACAGGTGGCCCAGGACCTGGTCGTGCGCGTTGCGCAGGCTTATTTCGACATACTCGCCTCGCAGGACAGCCTGGCGTTCATCCAGGCGCAGAAGACCGCCATTTCCGAGCAACTGGCGCAGGCCAAGCGCAATTTCGAGGTCGGCACCGCCACCATCACCGACACGCACGAGGCGCAGGCGCGCTTCGACCTTGCCATCAGTCAGGAGATCGCGGCGCAAAGCGACCTTGAGATCAAGCAGCGCACGCTGCAACAGATCATCGGCAAGTTTCCCGATCGGCTCACCCCGCTCAGGCCTTCGACCGTGCTCAGCCCGCCCAAACCCAACGCGATGGAGCAATGGGTAGCGAGCGCCGAAGCCCAGAGCTTCGCGGTGCGGGTGCAGGAAGCCGCACTGGAGATAGCCACGCGGGAGATCGAGCGCAACCGCGCCGGCCACTATCCTTCGCTCAACATGGTGGGCAATGTCGGCAAGAACTCGGCGAGCGTCAGCAGTATCGGCACCGTAAGTCTCGCCACAGACAGCATTAGTCGCACTGTCGGACTGCAGCTCGCGATCCCCCTGTATGCCGGCGGCAGCGTCAACTCGCTGGTGCGGCAGGCAATAGCGAACCAGGAAAGGGCGCGCCAGGACCTGGAGAATGCGCGCCGCAGCGCGGCACTCGCAGTGCGCCAGGCCTACCTCGGCGTCACCAACGGCATGGCGCAGGTGCGCGCGCTGGAACAGGCGCTCATTTCCAGCCAGAGCGCGCTCGACTCGAACAAGCT
>DAIRFM010000169.1:0-4813 GCA_036795025.1 Burkholderiales bacterium
CGCGCACCGTCGTGCCCCGCCAGTAGCTGCTGATCGCCGCGGTCGGGCGCGGCTGGGCGCTCACGCCTTTCCCGGTCCACTACACGCTGGAATTCTTCCGGGCGGTGAGCATCGAGACGCCGAAGTTCATCATCAACTCGTTCCTGTACGCGGGGCTCGCCCTCATCCTGTGCCTGCTCATCGGGGTGCCGATGGCGTGGATCATGGCACGGACCCGCGCACCGGGGCGCAACACCATGGACGCGCTCACCACGCTGATTCTCGCGATCCCGGGAACCGCCATCGGCATCGCGTACATCCGGGCCTTCAACTTTCCGCTGCCTTTCATCGACGCCCCGCTGACCGGGATGTGGGTCATCCTGCCGCTGGTCCTCGCGGTTCGCCGGCTGCCCTACACCGTGCGCGGCAGTTACTCCTCGCTGCTCCTCGTGCACCCGTCCATGGAGGAAGCCGCCGCCAACGTCGGCGCGACCAAACTGCGCACCTTCCGCGACATCACGGTGCCCCTGGTGTGGAAAGGTATTCTGGTCGGCGCGCTGTTTTCCTTCATCATGTCGATCCAGGAAGCGTCGGCCACGATCTTTCTCACCCTGGGCGGCTGGGAAATGATCCCATTCGGCATTTTCACCTTCTACATCGCCGGCTCGCAGAGCCAGGCGGCCGCGCTCGGCGTGATCCTGATCGCCGTATGCGCGCTGAGCCTCTACGTGGTCAATCGCATTGCCGGAACGCGCGTCGGCGGCTTGTTCGGCTGATCTGGATCATCCGGCCTTCGAGACTCGGGACCATGTCGGCCATCACCCTGCTCCTCGTCCTGATCGCTGTGGCGCTGTTGTTCGATTTCCTCAACGGGTTCCACGACAGCGCGAACGTCGTCGCCACGATAATCGCTTCGCGCGCGATGAGCACGCGCGGGGCGCTCACGCTCGCCGCACTGGCCAACCTGGCCGGGCCTTTCCTGTTTGGCGTCGCAGTGGCCGAGACCATCGGCGCGGAAGTGGCGGATCCACGAACGATCAGTATTGCCGTGGTTCTCGCGGCGCTGCTCGCCGCCAGCTTGTGGGACGTGGCGACCTGGTACCTCGGCATTCCGGTGAGTTCGTCCCACGCTCTGGTCGGCGGCATCGTCGGCGCTGCCGCGACGGGATCCGGCTTTGCGGCGATCCAGGCGCACGGGTTGTGGAAGGTCGCGATCGCATTGCTCGCCTCGCCGCTGATCGGCTTCGTGGTCGCGCTGGCAATCATGCAGGCCATGCTCTGGTTGCTGCGCGACGCGACGCCAAGGGCGAACGTGACGCTGTCGCGGGCGCAGGTTCTGACGGCGACGGCACTCGCGCTTAGCCACGGCGCGAACGATGCGCAAAAAACCATGGGCGTGATCGCCATGGGGTTGCTGACGCTCGGGTTCACCCCGGCGTTCGTCGTGCCATGGTGGGTCATCGTGCTGAGCGCATCGGCGATCGCGCTGGGCACGGCGGTCGGCGGCTGGCGCATCATTCGCACTCTGAGCACGCGCTTCTACAGGATCCATCCGATTCACGGATTTACCTCGCAGCTCGCCTCGGCCGCGGTAATCCTGGGGGCGTCTCTCGCGGGAGGACCGGTGAGCACGACGCAGGTGGTGAGCATGACCATTCTCGGCGCCGGCGCCGCCGAGCGAAAATCCAAGGTACGCTGGTCTGCGCTGGACGAGATCGTAGTGGCCTGGGCGCTGACGCTCCCGGCCACTGCGCTGCTGGCGGTGCCGATCTACTATCTCATCGAATTGATGCTGCGACACGGAGGCTGGTAATGGGCTGGTTCGACGGAAGTTTGAAAGAGGAGAGCAAATTCATCGCCATGCTGATCGGCCAGGCGGCCAAGTCAGTCGAAGCTATCCGCTTTCTGGGGCGCACGCTGGAGCAGGTAAACACGGACACGATCAAGGCCCAGCGCACGCTGGCCGAGGATGCGAGCGAGCTGCGCCGCGTGCTCATCGACGAACTGCACAAGACCTTTATCACCCCTCTGGATCGCGAGGACATTTTCAACCTGTCCCACTGTTTCGAGGACATGGTGACCTACGCGCTGACGACGGTGGAGGAGATGAACATCCTCAGGGTCGACGCGGACGACTACATCCGCCAGATGATGAAACTGGTGTGCGAGGAGACGGAGCAGCTCGAACTTGCGACCGTGCGGTTGGCGAAGAATCCGCGTGTCGCCCTGGACCACGCAAACGAAGTGCGTAAACTGGAACGCAGGGTCGAACGCTTGTATCGCACCGCGATCAAGGACCTGTTCGCCCGCGCCACCGACGCGGAGCGTCTGCCCGGCCTGTTCTACCGACGTGAAGTCTACCGGCACATCTCGAACATGTCCGATCGCGCCGACTCGGCGGCGAACGTGTTCGGCATGGTGATTATGAAGCTTACGTGAGTACAACGGATCTTTGCATCAGATTTTATGCGGTGTCCTCCAAGAGGACTTCCGTTGGGCGTATTGAATGCCATCGTTTGCCAAGAGCAACCATTGCGCGCTCCGCGCGCCAACCACGTTTTTCGTACGGATGAAAAGCGCATCCGTACGAAAAACGCGGTTATGGATCAAAGCAAAAATGGTTTGGAGTGGTTTTTATACAAGATCATCGATTGCGTGCGGACGGCTTCTCGTCCGCGCGCAATCGACGATCCGCGCGGACGGGCCGCCGTCCGCGCAAGCATGAAGGAAGCTTTTGATCATGATGCTCGAACTCAAAGAGAAGGTATTTGCGCAGTTGAATGGGCTCACGTTCGAGGAGGTGCAGGCCCGGATCAGCCGGGGAGAGCATCTTGGCGATCCGCAGATCGTGCGCGAGTGGCTCGAACTCCACGCTCCGGAGCGACCTCAGACCCCTGTGGCCTCTGCCATCAACGCCCGCCAGCGCCGGTAACGCGCGCGGATGGCCGGATCCTCGGCGGGCGCGAACACCTCTTCGGTGGCGGCGTTGTTCCATAACGCCGGCCGCCCGGCGGCCAGGTAGCCGATGCCGCGGGTGGTTGCTTCGGCGTCCTCGCGCCGGTGCACGGGCAGCCCGCTTACCGAAGCGAGCCTGCGGCACAGGCCGTCGATCAGCGACACCCCGCCGCTTACGCGGATGCGCGCGGCCGGTGGCACGTGCTTAGCCATCTCCTCGATGTTCGCCTGCAGCAGGAACGCCATGCTTTCGACCACTGCCACGGCCTTTTGCCAGGGCTCGCCTTCGCCGATGAAACGCGAGGTGAAATCGGGCTTCCAGAACGGGCCGCCGAGTCCGGCGATGCCATTGAGGAACAGCGGCGGTTCGCCCGCTGTCGCCAGCCATTGCGGCAGCCGGGAAACGATGTCCTCGATCCCCAGTTCCCCGCGCAGCCACTCGAGCGCCGTGCCCGCGCCATTGACGTTACCCTCGACCGTGTAGACCGTGGTCTCGCCGTCGTCGAGGATGATGCCGGTGAGCTGCCGCGGAACATAGCCGGGATCCCGGGTGAGCACGCGTTGCACGAACGCGCTGGTGCCGATATTGACGTACGCAGAATCCCGGTCCGGCCAGCCGAAGGCGAACACCGCCGCGGACTGGTCGCCGTTCACCGCCACCAGCGGAATCGCCGTGTCTCCCACTCGCAACGTGCCGAAAGGATGGCAGGTGGGCACGCTCCGCGGCAGGAAGCCCTGCGGCAGGCCGAACAGCGAGAGCAGCTCCGGGTCCCAGTCGCGCGTGTGCAGGCTCCAAAGCTGCGTGCGCGCCGCGCACTGCGGATCCGCGAACAACGGGTGCTCGTCGAGCAGCCGGAACGCGAGAAAGCTCGCTTGCGGGCCCCAGCAGAGGGTGCCCGCCTCGCGCGCCTCGCCCACCGCCGGAAGATGGTCGAGCGCCCAGCGCAGCTTGCTCGCGCCGTAATGCGCGGACAGGAACAGCCCCGTCTTGCGATGCACCTCTTCGCCGTGCGGCTCGAACTGTCGCAGCCAGAGGTGCGCGCGCCGGTCCTGCCAGCTGAACAGGGGCGAAAGCGGCCGGCCGTCGCGCCGGTCCCAGCACACGCAGCTTGCGCGCTGGCTCGCGAGACCTGCCGCCACGATGTCGTGCCGGCGCTCACCGAGCGCCGCCAGGGCCTCGCTCGCGGCGGCGAAAATCGAGGCGACCATCTCGTCGCCATCCTGCTCGGCCCAATCGGGTTGCGGCCGCGCGAGACCGATATTCCGCGCGCCGCTGGCCAGCACGCATCCGCGGCGATCCAGCACCACCGCGCGGCTCGCGTGCGTGCCCTGGTCAATGGCGAGATAAAGAGGATCGAGGCTCAAGCTGCGTGAGAACCGGCGTAGTCGTAGTGGGAAGCGTTGCGGATTGTAAAAGACATTCAAACTCCCGCCTTCCTTGGTTATCATACGCGCTGGATCAGGCTTCGTGCGTGTAAGCTGCAACCGGTGCGCACAGTCGCGTTTAAGGAGAACATTGTCATGTTGCGTGTATCTGCAGATGGAATCACCGGGATGCTGGGCATGGTGGTGGCGGTAGCGGCGTTTGCAGTATTCGTGCCGTCTGTTGCCGCCGCGCCGCTTCCCGACCCCAAAATCGATGCGCCTCTAGCGACGGCAGCGGGCACTCAGACCGCTGTTTTCGCCGGTGGATGTTTCTGGGGCGTGGAGGCCGTGTTTGAACACGTCAAAGGGGTTACGCAAGTCGTTTCGGGCTACTCGGGCGGCAGCGCGGATACGGCCAAATACGACGCGGTGAGTTCCGGCAACACCGGGCACGCCGAGTCGGTGCGCGTATCCTACGATCCTTCGCGCATCAGCTACGGGCAGCTGTTGAAGG
>DAIRFM010000170.1:0-4813 GCA_036795025.1 Burkholderiales bacterium
CGCCGAGCGGCTGCAACGCCAGTTCTTCCAGGTCGGCGCGCTTCACGGCGCACCGTGCTGGGAGCCGCCCGTCGATCTGTACGAGAACGGCAATGAACTGTGGCTGCTGGTCGCCTTGCCCGGCGTCACGCCGCAGCAACTCGAAGTCGTGCTTACGCCGACCCTGATCATCGTGCGGGGCGAGCGCTCTTTGCCCACGAATTCCCGGCGCGCCGCCATCCATCGCCTGGAGATCCCCTACGGACGTTTCGAACGCCGCGTGGCCCTGCCCCCGGGCCAGTTCGAGCTGTTCGACCGGCGGCTGGAGCATGGCTGCCTGGTGCTGGAATTGCGCCGCCTAACGTGAACGAGAACCCTATGCAACTTGAAAAAGCCCATCCCCAGGCCGACAGCGAAACCGCTGCCGCCACCGCAGCAATCGATAGCGCGAGCGGCGCGCTCGCCATACCCGATGACGCGCTCATCATCGTGCCGGTGCGCAACATGGTGCTGTTCCCGGGCATGATCCTGCCGATCACCATCGGCCGCGACAGTTCGATCGCGGGCACGCAGCAGGCGGTCAAGACCGAGCGTCCGATCGGCGTACTGTTGCAGCGCAACCCGGAGATCGACCGTCCCGGGCTGGAGGATCTATGCGTGGTGGGGACGCTCGCCAACATGCTTCGCTATGTCACGACGCCGGACGGCGCGCATCACATCATCTGCCAGGGCCAGCAGCGGTTTCGCGTGGTCGAGATGCTGGAGGGGTATCCCTTCCTCGTGGCCCGTGTGGATCGGATCGAAGAACCCGACGGGACCGGCAAGGAAATCGAGGCGCGCTTCATGCAGCTGAAGGAGCGCGCGCTCGAGGTGCTGCAACTCATGCCGCAGGCGTCGCAGGAACTGGTGGGCGCGGTGCAGGGCATAGGTTCGGCCGCGGCACTCGCCGACATGGTCGCCGGCCTCATGGATATCAAGGCGCCGGAGAAGCAGAAGCTGCTCGAAGCCGTCGATCTGCAACGGCGGCTGGACGGCGTGCTTGATCTGCTCGCGCAGCGGATCGAAGTGCTGCGGCTGTCGCGCGAGATCGACGAGCGCACCAAGGCGAGCATGGACGAGCGCCAGCGCGAGTATCTGCTGCGAGAGCAGCTGAAATCGATCCAGAAGGAGTTGGGCGAAGGCGAAGAGGGAAACGCCGCCGAAATCGCGGAGCTAAGGAAAGCCATCGCCGATGCGCAGATGCCGGAAGAAGTGGAAAAGCAGGCGACCAAGGAACTGAAGCGCCTGGAGCGGATGCCGGATGCGTCGGCCGAATACTCGATGGTCCGCACCTATCTCGACTGGCTGATCGAGTTGCCGTGGAAGGCGCCCGAGACTGGCGCGATCGACATCGCCGAGGCAAGACGCATACTGGGCGAGGACCATTTCGGCCTGGACATGGTGAAAAAGCGCATTCTCGAATTCCTGGCGGTGCGCAAGCTCAATCCGGACGGTCACGGGCCGATCCTGTGCTTTGTCGGCCCGCCGGGCGTGGGCAAGACCTCGCTCGGCCAGAGCATAGCCAAGGCGCTCGGACGAAAATTCGTGCGCGTATCGCTGGGCGGAGTGCACGACGAGGCCGAGATCCGCGGCCACCGCCGCACCTATATCGGCGCGCTTCCGGGGAACATCATCCAGGCGCTCAGAAAAGCCGGTACGCGCGGCTGCGTGATGATGCTCGACGAGATCGACAAGGCCGGCACCGGCATTCACGGCGACCCCTCTTCGGCGCTGCTCGAAGTGCTCGACCCCGAGCAGAACGCGACATTCCGCGACAACTACCTCGCGGTGCCCTACGATCTGTCGCGCGTGCTGTTCATCACCACGGCCAATGTGCTCGATACGGTTCCCGGGCCGCTGCGCGACCGGATGGAGATCGTGCATCTCCCGGGCTACACGCAGGAAGAGAAACTCGAGATCGCGCGCCGTTACCTGGTGAGGCGCCAGTTCGCCGATAACGGCCTCGCGTCCGGGCAGCTTGAGATTTCCGACGCGGCACTTTCGGCCATCATCCGCGATTACACGCGCGAGGCCGGTGTGCGCTCGCTCGAACGCGAGATCGGCGCCGTATGCCGCCGCATCGCGGTGAAGATTGCCGAAGGCGAGCTGAGCAAGGCACGCATCGACGAGGGCGATCTCGCCGACATCCTCGGCCCGGCCAAGTTCGAGAACGAAGTCGCGCTGCGCGCCGGAATGCCGGGCGTGGCGACCGGGCTCGCCTGGACCCCGGTGGGCGGAGACATCCTGTTCATCGAGGCGAGCAAGAATGCGGGCAGCGGGAAGCTGATTCTGACCGGCCAGCTCGGCGACGTGATGAAGGAGAGCGCCCAGGCCGCGCTCACCCTGGTCAAGTCGCGCGCTCCGAGCCTGGGCATCGATGCCTCGGCGTTCGAGCGCACCGACGTGCATGTCCACGTTCCGGCCGGCGCGATTCCAAAGGACGGCCCCAGCGCCGGCGTGGCGATGTTCATCGCGCTTGCTTCGCTGTTCACGGACCGCAAGGTCCGCACCGACACGGCGATGACGGGCGAAATCAGTTTGCGCGGCCTGGTGCTGCCGGTGGGCGGCATCAAGGAAAAAGTCCTCGCCGCGATGCGCGCCGGCATCAGCCGGGTGATGCTGCCCGCGCGCAACCGCAAGGATCTCGATGAAGTGCCGGCCGAGGCAAAGCAGAAGCTGGAATTCGTGTTTCTCGAGGACGTAGACGATGCGGTGCGCATGGCCGTCGAGCCGAGCGGCGACATGGCGCGGCCAATCTCACCCGCCAGTGCCTGAAGTGGGAGACCGAAGGTCGGGACCACCCGCAGAGGTGGCCGGCAGAGATTTTGATTATTGTCATGATCACAAACTGGGGAGCGGGTAGCCTGATCGCATAAGTTCCAGGCTCGGCTCAAGCCGAGCAGCGACAAGCGATCGAGCCTGGCGCCTGCCGCCTCAAATAGCGCGGGGCAAAGCGGTACCCGCTTTTATCAACAAACAAGGAGTTTAATCATGGCAAATCTCACTCGTTGGGATCCGTTCAGCGAAATAGCGCGTTTCGATCCGTTCCGGGATATGAACGATTATTTCAAAGGGTTCATGCTGCGGCCCGTGTTCCAGGGCCTGGATGCCGAACCCGAGATCAAACTCGAGGTATCGGAAACGGACAAAGCCTACACGGTCAAGGCGGATGTCCCCGGCGTGAAGAAAGAGGACATTCAGGTGTCCATCGAGGGCAACCAGGTTTCCATCAGCGCCGAAGTCAAACAGGAAAAGGAAGAAAAAGAGGGCAACAAGCTGGTCCGCAGCGAGCGCTACTACGGCAAGCAATTCCGCAGCTTCACCCTCGCCCACGACATCGACGAAGCCAAATCGGAAGCCGAGTACAGCGATGGCGTGCTGAAGCTGACCCTGCCGAAAAAAGCCGGCGCCGAAACCAAGAAGCTCGCAATCAAATAGCTTGCCGCGCCGTTCCGAGGCTGTTTCAGTGATGCTGAAACAGCCTCCATCGTGACCTGCACCATCCAGGGCAATGCGGACGGTTCGACCGCGGTCGATTACACCGTCAACTGCGCCGCGGGCTGGAGCGCCCGATTATCGAGAGCGGCGATGCCTGCCATTTAATATTGATGCTCTGCGCCTGCGCGGGCGTGATTGTCGGGATTCCGATGCGCTCGCGCATCTGGCGAATCCATGGTCAGTTAGCTACCGAACAGACGGCGCCATGGCGGACGGATAAGTTGTGCGCATAGAATGCGGAGCTTATCCATGCCTGAAATTTCCAGTCGAGCCGATCCGAGCGCAGCAGCGGGCGCATCTCCAAGTCCGGCCGTAAACACGACGCCCACGCCAAGTCGGAAAGAAAAGCGCTGGTTCAGCCTGCTGGACGGGGAAAGGGCGAAGCAGTTCACGCTCAGGCTGAAGGCCAACGCCCGATGGATGAAGCAATTCCTGCATGGCGGCAAGTGAGCGGCGCCACGCTCAAGACTTGTGCTGAAAAAATGGTGCCTGCGTCATCTCGCGCAGGCATCGCATCGTCGTAATGCTGTTGCGCGAAGCGCGCAAGATAGCCGACCGCTGAAGGCACAACTGGCTGGAAACGCAGGACTGGCGCGGCTTTCCTGGCAATGATCCATTTGTTCAGCTCGTTTTGCGGCTTTCCCTCAGAAGATGATCGATGCCGTCTGGCACTTCTCCACGCGCGAGCATGCGGCGGAATGTTTCATACACATCGGTCTTGGAGCCGGCCTTGCGCAGCGTGTCCTCGTCGTTGATCCATACGTAGACTATCAGCTTGACTGGCTTTGATGCGAAGCGAAAGAAAAGACGATAGCGGTCCGGCAGCCCCTTTTTTACTCGCCGCCAGTTGCCGTAGTCCCTGCCCAAGGTTTTGCCCAGGCGAAAATCCGGATGATCAGGGCTTGCCGGCACGCGCTCAGTGATGGCTTTGTACACCGACGCAAGTAAGCGCGTTCTGGGATGGGCCTTGTAGCTGCGTGGATCGCTTGCCGCCAGAGCGGCCACTTCGGTCTCCAGTTCGTCGAGCGCGGCGGCGAAAGTCCGAAAGTAGTAGAGCTGCCAGCCATTGATTTCCACGACAGCCCGCCGCTAATCCGCTTTGACACCTTTTACGAGTTTGCCGATGCGCGCAAGCTGGGCCGGATCGGCTGCGGTGATCCGCTCCGGCTGAGCTGCCATCTGCGCCTCCAGAAAGCCAAGAAAGCCAAGCAAAACGGGGTCGTCCATTTCGCCCGCCTTCGCTTTCTTCCCCGACGACCGGGCAGACAGCAGTACCTGTCCGTCGGCGAGGACGGTT
>DAIRFM010000171.1:0-4811 GCA_036795025.1 Burkholderiales bacterium
GACCACCGCCGCGACCGTCGCCGCCGCCAAGAAAAAGGAAATCGAGCAAGGCAAGAAGACCATGGAGCAGATGCAGCAGAATATCGGGAAGGCGATGGAACAGACCCAGCAAAGCGCAGAGCGGGCTGAGGACGCCGCAAAATAGCCGCGTCGCGCGAACGCCGGCAAAGGTGCGCCGGGTCGGGACGGAAATCCGAACTCCGGACCAGCGGAGCCCGCCCGGCAAGTACGTGCTAGCCCAGTTGCGCGAAGATCAGGATCATCCCGATCACCGACACGGACCAGACGCCGGTGCGCAGCCAGGGAATGCCGGCGATATAGACGGCGGTGTAGACGACGCGGGCCCAGAAAAAAATCTGCGCGCCGAGCAGCGTCATGTCGTTGGTCTTGCCGGCGGCGACCGCCACCAGCACCAGCGCGGCGAACAGCAGCAGATTCTCGACCATGTTGCGCTGCGCGCGCTGCGCGCGTCCGGCCCAGCCGGTGATCGCGGGTAGCGCTTCGCGGTTGCCGGCAAGCGCCGGCAGGCCGACCTGCATCATCGCCCCCTGCACTGCGATCAGAACCTGCACGAAAGCCAGGGCCACCGACCAGACCAGTATGGACAATTCGGGTTTCATGAGCGTCTCCCTCCTTATGTGGAACAACTACCCTACGCCGTCCGGGTTCGACCCGTCAAATGGCCGGTTCTGGCGCCGGCACTTGTGAAATCTTTGATCTCCCACAAGGTCATGGCCGTGGGGCTGCTGCTAACATTGAGCGATCATCCCACTTCCGGACATCGCCATGAGCCTTCCCACGCAAATACTTCCCGCTCACCACCGGCATTGCGACGATCTGTTTGTCGCCGCGGAGGTGTCCGCCCAGCGCGGCGACTGGTCGGCGGCCGCACCCGCCTTCGAGCGTTTTAACGATCAGATGAAGGCGCACTTCGACGCCGAGGAGGGTCTGCTGTTCCCTGCGTTCGAGGCCGCTACCGGCATGAGCGCAGGCCCGACCCAGATGATGCGCCACGAGCATGAACAGATGCGCTCTTTGCTGTCGCAGCTCGAGGCGGCTTGCGCTGCGCACGATGGCGAAAGCTACGCCGGCGTCGCCGAGACCTTGCTGATGCTGATGCAGCAGCACAACATGAAGGAAGAGAACATCCTCTATCCGATGTGCGACCAGGCACTCGGGGCCGAGGCGGAGCGGGTCGCGCTGGAGATGGGCGCGCTGCTGGAACAAGGGCATGCCTGAGCCGCGCGTGATCGATGGCCGCGGACTGCAGCCGCCGGAGCCGCTGGAACTGGCACTGGCCGAGCTCGCGACCCTCGCTCCCGGCGGGGAACTGGTGCTGCTGCTGCATTGCGAACCGCTGCCGCTGTATTCGATCCTCGACCAGAACGGTTACCGCCACCGCTCCGAGCTTCGCGCCGACGGCACCAACGAGATTCACATTCAAAAAGCCTGACCCGCGAGTTCAATGCAGCCCACCCTGTCGTTCGAGCAGGCGCCGCCGATATCGGTGCCCTACCGCTTCTTTCTCACGGCGCCGCTGTTCGGCGCGGTGGCCGGTCTGGTTCTGGCCTGGCTCGGGCCTGCGGCGCTCGAGTCGCGCTGGTCGCCCGGTGCGCTGGCGATGACCCATCTGATCGTCGTCGATTTCATGCTGCAGGCGATGTGCGGTGCGCTGCTGCAATTCGTGGCCGTGGTGGCCGGCGCCAACATCTGGCGGCCGCGCCTGGTCGCGGCTATCGTGCACCCGCTGATCACTGCGGGCGCGGTGTTCCTGGCGACGGCTTTTTTGCTGGAGCAGCAGCTGCTGTTCCTGCTCGCCGCGCTGGTGTTTGCCACAGCCCTGGGCCTGTTCCTGACGGTAATGGCAATGGCGTTGCTGCGCACACCGGCACGCGGCATGAGTATCCATGTCCTGCGCCTGGCGGTGCTAGGCCTGTTGGTGACGGTCGTGCTCGGTGTAACCCTGGCCAGCACCCTCGGCTTGCAGCAGAGCCTGCAATCGGTCTGGTCGCTGCTCGCGCTGATCAATGTCCATGTCGCCTGGGGGCTCGGCGGCTGGGCGCTGATGCTGGTGATCGGTGTTTCCTATCTGGTGGTACCGATGTTTCAGCTCACGCCGGCCTATCCGGTCTGGCTGACGCGCCTCGTGCCGGCAGGCTTGTTCCTGGTGTTGTGCCTGTGGTCGCTGCAACTCCTGCCTGACACGGGCGAAGCGCAGACATGGCAGTCTGGCGTGGCGCTGGCCGGCATGCTGCTGGCGGGACTCTTCGCCGTTGCTACCCTCTGGCTGCAATCGCGCCGGCGGCGGCGCCAGGCCGATACCACTTTCGTCTTCTGGCGCGGCGCCATGCTCGCGCTGCTCGGCTTGGCCGCTTCCTGGCTGCTGTTCGAGGCGCTGCCGCAGCTCGGCAGCCACCCGCGCGCGCCGCTCTGGCTGGGCGTTCTCGCCTTGCCCGGAGTGTTCCTCTCCGTGATCATGGGCATGCTCTACAAGATCATGCCCTTTCTCAACTGGCTGCATTTGCAGCGGCAGGGCGGAGTTGCGATGCCGCCGCCCAACATGAAGCAGATGATTCCGGAACGCGCGATGCGCGGTCAGATGCGGCTGCATTTCGCAGCCCTGGTACTGCTGCTCGCGGCCGTCCTGTGGCCCGCGCTGGCGCTGCCGGCCGGTCTGGTGTTTAGCGCCTCCTGCCTCTGGCTGGAATGGAACCTGGTTGGCGCTGCGCGCCTGTATGCGCGTTTCAGGGATCGGATCCGCGCGGCCGCCGCCGGCCGCGCGGTGCAACCCGATCAGCCTTAGAAAACGATCACCTGCCTTATCGCCTCGCCATTGGCCAAGCGGTCGAAGCCGAGATTGATCTCGTCCAGTTTGATTCTATGCGTCACCAGCTTGTCGATCGGCAGCCGCCCGGCGAAATAAAGCGAGATGTAGCGCGGTAAATCGCGCTGTGGAACGGCGGAGCCGAGGAAGCTGCCTTTGAGCGTGCGTTCCTCGACCACCAGGTTGACCGCCGGCACGTTCAACGTGGCGCTTGGCGGAGGCAGGCTGACAGTAACCGTGGTGCCGCCGCGCCGGGTGATCTTGTAAGCGGTATCCAATGCGGCAACCGCGCTCGCCGCCTCGATCGCCACCTCAACGCCGCCGTTAGTCGCCGCCTTGACGTTCGCCACCAGGTCCGGATCGTCGGCGCGAAAGGTGTGCGTGGCGCCGAGCGAGCGCGCGATTTCCAGTTTCGATTCCAGTTTGTCGATGGCGACGATCTGGCGCGCGCCCGCCGCCAGCGCGCCGAGCAGCGCCGACAGGCCTACGCCCCCCAGACCCACGATGGCGGCCGAGCAGCCCAGTTTCATCTGTCCGCAATTGATCGCCGCGCCGACGCCGGTGAGCACGGCGCAGCCGAACAGCGCGCCGATGTCGAGCGGCAGCTCGGGGTCGATCTTGACCAGGGAACCGCGCGCCAACACCGCATACTCGGCGAAGCAGGACACGCCGGCCTGGTGGTTGAGCACGCTCTTGTCCATGCGGTGAAAGCGGCGGTGGCCGCCGAGCAGCGTGCCGGCGACGGCGGCCGCAAAGCCTGGCTCGCACAGCGCCGGCCGGCCCTCCCTGCAGGGCATGCAGTGGCCGCAATTGGGCGCGAACACGAGCGCCACATGGTCGCCGCGCCGCAAATCCACGACCCCGGGCCCGAGCTCTTCTACGATGCCGGAGGCTTCGTGGCCCAACACCATGGGCATCACCCGCGGCCGGTCGCCATTGATGACGGAGAGATCCGAGTGGCACAGGCCGGCGGCGGCGATTTTCACCAGCACCTCGCCCGGGCCGGGCGAGTCGAGTTCGATGGTCTCGATGCTGATCGGCTTGGTTTTTGCATAAGGCTGCGGCATCTGCATTTGGTCGAGCACAGCGGCGCGGATTTTCATGCGGTTCTCCCTGAATTCATGAGTGTGGTGTTGTCGCGCAAACATAGCACAGTTGTCTGCGCAGGGGTTTCGCCGCCTGCACGAAGGGCTGGTTAATGACTGCGATTGGCGCAGAAACGCCAGGTTCAGCAGCGGTGCTATCCTACATGGCCGCATGCTGCGCGCTCTGGAGGAAAGCACATGAATCAGCAGGACATCCACGCCGCCGCCGCCATCCTGTGGCAACACTGGCAGCAATCCACCCGCCTGGATGAACTGCCGGCGCGCTGCCGGCCGGGTAGTCGTGCCGAGGGTTATGCTATCCAGGCCGAGGTGGCAAAGTTATCCGGCCAGAGCATCGTCGGCTGGAAGATAGCGGCGACCAGCACGGCCGGGCAGCAACACATCCGTGTCGATGGGCCGCTCGCCGGCTGCCTGCTCTCGGCGCGAGCAGTCGAAGGCGGTGCGCGCATTTCCCTGGCGGGCAATCATATGAAAGTCGCGGAAGCGGAATTCGCCTTCCGCATGGGCGCGCACTTGCCCAAACGCGCTGCGGCCTACAGTGTCCCGGAGGTGCTGGCTGCCGTCGCCTCGCTGCATCCCGCCATAGAAGTGCCCGACTCGCGCTACAACGACTTTACCCGCGTCGGCGCAGCGCAATTGATCGCAGACGTAGCCTGTGCCTGCTGGTTCGTGCTGGGCCCGGCGACGCGCGTCGACTGGCGTGCCCGTGATCTGGCGCAGCACAGCGTCGCGGCCTATCGCAACGGAGCACTCGCCGGGCAGGGCTCTGGCGCCAATGTGCTGGGCGACCCGCGCAGCGCGCTCGCCTGGATCGCCAACGAACTGAGCACTTACGGCGATGGATTGCGCGCCGGCGACGTGGTGATCACGGGCACTTGCCT
>DAIRFM010000172.1:0-2824 GCA_036795025.1 Burkholderiales bacterium
GTCACGCGCATCGCGATCTTGGACAGCAGGCCCAGCTTCAGCACCTGGTTGAGCACCGCGGCGAAAAAGGCGACGCCGACCCCGACCGCGGTCGAAACCACCAGCAATTCGTCCAGAGGCGCATCGGGTGGGTAGTGATATTTTGAGAATGCGACTGAAGCAGCCACTGCAATGACTACGAGGACCGTGAGCGAGGGAATGCCGCTGCTGCCGTTGGGCTCGCGGAAAGTGCGCGCCTCTAGCGGCAAGGCCGGCGCCCACGCCGGCTTCACGAACGTGACACCGAGCGCGTAGAGTGCATACAGGCCCGCTAACGCGAGGCCGGGAATGAAGGCGCCCGCATACATATCACCCACGGACTTACCCAGCTGGTCAGCCAAGACGATCAGTACCAGCGACGGCGGGATGATCTGCGCCAGCGTGCCCGAAGCGGCGATCACACCGCTGGCGAAGCGCCGGTCATAGCCATAGCGCAGCATGATAGGCAGTGATATCAGGCCCATCGAGATCACCGAAGCGGCCACCACGCCGGTGGTCGCGGCGAGCAGTGCGCCGACGAATATCACGGCAAAGGCGAGCCCGCCGCGCAGGGGCCCGAACAGCTGACCGATGGTGTCGAGCAGGTCCTCGGCCATGCCGCTGCGCTCAAGGATCAGGCCCATGAAGGTGAAAAACGGCACCGCAAGCAGGGTGTCGTTGGACATCACCGCCCAGACGCGCTGCGGCAGCGCCTGGAACAGTGAGGGATGCAGCAACCCCAGTTGGACGCCGATGAGCCCGAACAGGATGCCGTTGGCGGCGAGCGCAAAAGCGACCGGATAGCCGATCAGAAGGAAGATCACCAGCGACCCGAACATCACGGGCGCCATGTTGTGGGTCAGCAATTCGATCACGCGGCTTCCCCCCGCTCCTTGCGCAGCGCCTCGGCAAGCTGCTCTTCCAGACTCGGGCCTTCGTTCTTTTCAGACGGGTCCGGAATCAAGCCGCGCAAGAAAGCGACGCGCTTGATCAGTTCCGAAATCCCCTGCAGGACCAGCAGGAGGAAGCCGATCGGGACCATCAGGCGTGCCGGCCAGACGATCAGGCCGCCGGCGTTGGACGACTCCTCGTGGAGTTCATAGGCCTGGACAAATACCGGCCAGGACATCCACATGATCGCAATCGCCATCGGCAACAGGAAGAACAGCGTTCCCAGAACGTCGATCCAGGCCCGGGCGCGCTTGGACAGGCGCCCGGAGATGACGTCTATGCGCACGTGCTGATTGTGCAGCAGGGTGTAGCCAGCACCGAGCAGGAACACCGCTGAAAACAGATACCACTGGATTTCGAGCCAGGCGTTCGAACTTCTGTCGAAGGCGTAGCGCACGCTCGCATTGCCGGCGCTGACTAATACCATGACCAGAATCAGCCAATAGGTCAAGCGGCCAACGCGCTCGTTCAGCGCGTCTATAAGACCGGATAGTCGAAGCAGTGTTTTCACGGGATCCCTCTTATTTAAGCAAGGACATTGAACCTCATTAGTACTCTGGCTTTTCAAGCCGAGGCGGGAGAATTATAAGAGATTTTCCCCTACTACCGGTAAGGTTTTACCCGATTTGCGCAAGGCCTCGTCGGCTCCAGGCCGGGGCGCTCAGTTGCCGGCGACGGTCATGCTGTCGATCAGGATCGAGCCGCAGCGGCGCGAACCGCGAGTGAGCTCGTCCTTGCCCACCGCCGCTATACCCTTGAACATGTCGCGCAGATTGCCGGCGATGGTGATCTCCTCCACCGGGTAGCGGATAACCCCGCCCTCCACCCAGTATCCGGCCGCGCCGCGCGAATAATCGCCGGTGACCATGTTGATGCCCTGTCCCATCAGGTCGGTGACAAACAGGCCGCGGCCCATTTTTTTCAGCAGCCCGGGCAGATCGAGCCCGCCGCTCTGAAGTATCAGGTTGTGGCTGCCGCCGGCGTTGCCCGTGGTGCGCATGCCCAGCTTCCTGGCCGAATAGGTGCCGAGGAAATAGCCCTGCAGCACGCCGTCCTTCACCACCTCGCGCGGCCGCGTGGCGACGCCGTCGTCGTCGAAGTAGCAGCTCGCCAGCCCTTTCTTCAGGTGCGGCCGCTCGCTCAACTGCACCAGCGGCGAAAATACCTGCTTGCCCAGGCTGTCCAGCAGAAACGAGGTTTTGCGATACAGGCTGCCGCCGCTTACCGCGCTGACAAAGCTCGCCAGCAAACCGCTGGCCATCGGCGCCTCGAACAGCACCGGCACTTTCATCGTCTTCAGCTTGCGGCCGCCCAATCGCGCCAGGGCGCGCTGCCCGGCATAGCGTCCCACCGCCTCGCCGGCGGGCAGATCGCGCGCGGCGCGCGCCTCCGCGTACCAGTCGTCGCGCTGCATCGCCCCGTCCTGCGCCGCAATCACCGCGCACGAAAGGTAATGGCGCGTAGTCGGATAGCCGGCGGCAAAGCCGTTGGAGTTGGCCACCACGAATTGGTGGTGCTGGGTCGAGACCCCCGCCCCTTCGGAGTTGACGATGCGCGGGTCCAGGGCGAACGCCGCAGCCTCACAGGCGCGAGCGCGCTCGATCGCTTCATCGACGGGCAGATCCCAGGGATGGAACAGGTCGAGGTCATGGATCTCGCGCGCCATCAGCTCGGGTTCGGCCAGGCCGGCACAGTCGTCGCTCGCGGTAAAGCGCGCGATGCTGACCGCCGCCGCCACGGTGTCGGTGAGCGCCTTGGGCGAGAAATCCGAGGTGCTGGCAAAACCCTTGCGCTGGCCCAGGTAGGCGGTGACGCCTATGCTCTTGTCGCGGTTGTACTCGATGGTCTCGACCTC
>DAIRFM010000172.1:2924-4804 GCA_036795025.1 Burkholderiales bacterium
CTGCTCGCGGCGGTGCAGGAAGCCAGGCGCCTCACCAAGCACGAGGCGCGGCGGCGGCAGATGCAATACATCGGCCGCCTGATGCGCGACATCGACGCCGCGCCGATACGCGACCGGCTCGAGGAGTGGCTGGGGCAAGGGCGCGAGCACACGGCGCAGCTGCACACCCTCGAGCGCTGGCGCGACGAGCTCTTGGCCGGCGACCCGGCCCTCGCGCGTTTCCTGCAGGAATACGCGGGCGCAGACAGCCAGAAGCTGCGCACCCTGATCCGCAACGCGCGGCGCGAACAGAGCGCGGCCCTGCCGCCCAAGAGCTACCGCGAACTGTTCCGGGTACTGCGCGAGATGACTACAAAGGAGCCCGCAGCCGATACCTAAGGCTCGGCAGCCAGACTAAACGCATGCAAAACAATCCGGACATATTATTGATCGGCCTGGTTTCGATCAGCGACCGCGCCTCGGCCGGCGTGTACAAGGACGAAGGCATCCCGGCGCTCGAGGACTGGTTCGGCAAGGCCATCGCCAGCCCGGTCTGGCGCGTGCAAACGCGCCTGATTCCGGACGAGCAGCCGGTAATCGAGCAGACCCTGGCCGAGCTGGTCGATCAAGCCGGCTGCCACCTCGTCTTCACCACCGGCGGCACCGGCCCGGCCGAGCGCGACGTCACGCCCGAGGCCACGCTCGCCGTTGCCCACAAACTCATGCCCGGCTTCGGCGAGCAGATGCGCAGGATCAGCCTGGAATTCGTGCCTACCGCCATCCTGTCGCGCCAAGTTGCGGTGATCCGCTACCGCCGCGCGGCCGGGGGTCGGGCAACCGGCAGCCTGATCATCAACCTGCCCGGCCAGCCCAAGTCGATCAAGGAGACGCTGGAAGGCCTCAAGGACCGGGACGGCAAGCAGATCGTCCCGGGCATATTTGCCGCCGTGCCCTATTGCATCGACCTCATCGGCGGGCCGTACATAGAGACCAACGAGGACGTGATCAAGGCGTTCCGCCCGAAATCCGCGATCCGACCGAAGAAGGATTAGCCGCTTTGAGCGCAGAAACCCTGGAAACCATAGAAATCGAGACTGCGGCCGATCCGCGGGCCAGCATAATCTGGATGCACGGCCTGGGCGCCGACGGCAATGACTTCGCGCCCCTGGCCGATGAAATCGACCTGCCCGTCGCCGTGCGCTACATCTTTCCGCATGCCCCGATGATGCCGGTGAGCATCAACGGCGGCTATGTGATGCGCGCCTGGTACGACATCAGCGATGCCGCCATCCGGCGCGAAGATGAATCGGGCGTGCGCGCCTCGCAGCGTCTCGTCGAGGACCTGCTGGCGCGCGAGAAATCCCGCGGCATCGGCGCGGGCCGCATCGTGCTCGCCGGCTTCTCCCAGGGCGGGGCGATCGCGCTGCAGGCCGGCCTGCGCCATGGTGAGCGCCTGGCCGGCATCATGGCCCTCTCGACCTATGTGCCGCTCGCCGACCAGCTTGCGGCGGAGGCCAACCCGGCCAACCGCGGGGTGCCGATTTTCATGGCGCACGGCACGGCCGACCCGATGATCCCGCTCGCTCGCGCCCAGGCCTCGCGCGACCTGCTGCTGCAGCAGGGTTACGCGCTCGAATGGAGCGAGTACCGGATGCAGCACTCGGTGTGCCCGCAGGAAATCGCCGACATCGGCGCCTGGCTCGGGCGCGTGCTCGCCTGAAGAGGACCAAACCCCCGAAAAAGTTCTGATCTTCCGCGATGCTCCGCGCTTCGCCGGAGGCAGGAAAAGCTCAATGCACGAGCTGGTTGATCTCGATGATGGGAAGCAGAATGGCGAGCACGATCATCAGCACCACCCCGCCCATCACCAGGATCATCACCGGCTCAAGCAGGGTCAGGAA
>DAIRFM010000020.1:0-2417 GCA_036795025.1 Burkholderiales bacterium
GCCAGCGGGCGAAGGGCGTGCTCCAGTAGGCACCGTAGGGGATTTCAGCCTTATAGGTCATTTTGATGCACTCCTAAGTCAGGGCCACCGTGGCCTTGCCCAATTGAAGCTTTTCGCCTTTCTGGTTTTGCACGGCGATTTCCAGATCGACCAGCTTCTCGCCGGCTTGTTCGCGCTTGCCGGCGACCTTGCCGCTGCAGGTGATGACATCGCCCGGGAAAGCCATTGCGACGAAGCGTGCCGACAGGCTGCGCACCTGCCTTTGCGGCACCCATTGGGTCAGCAACTGGCCGAGGAAGCCCAGAGGCAGCATGCCGTGGGCGATGATGCCGGGCAGGCCGCCGGCCTTCGCCGCCTCCTCATCGACGTGGATTGGATTGTGGTCGGCACCCGCTCCGGCGTAGAGCGCGAGCTGCAAATGACTGATCGCGGGCTTGGTAATGGAGGGTATCGCGTCGCCGACCTTGATGTCTTTAAAAAGAACCATGTCCATTCCTCAATTGCGAACCACGACCGTGGTGCGCAGGTCGCAGACGTGCTCGCCGCGCTGGTTTTCCAGCCGCGTCTCGGTGACCAGGAATTCCAGCGCGCCATTTTTCTTGTCGTAGACGTCGACGACCCTCTGCCGGCCGGTGACCACATCGCCCGCGCACAGATCGGCGTGATAGACGAAGGACTGTTCCCCATGCATGGCGCGGCGCTTGTCGATGCCAAGTTCATCCAGAATCATGAACGATTGGTTGCCGTCCATGATCATGGCGAAGGGGAAGGTCGGGGGTGCGGGCAGCGAACGGTAGCCCCTGGCTCTGGCGACCGACTCGTCGAAGTAGATAGGGCTGGTCTCGCCGATGGCCTCGGCGAAGCTGCGCACCCAGCGCTTTTCGACTTCCACGGTAAAAGGCGGGTACTCCTTGCCGATGATGCTCTTGTCGATCATTACGTTTTGCTTTCCGTATCAGGGGTTTTCGGATTGCTTGTCGCGATCTAGGCCCACGGCGGCAATGAAGGCGCGCTTGGCTTCGGTCAGGTGCCCGCGCATGGCCAGGGCGGCTGCATCGCCGTCGCCCGCGGCGAGCGCCGCAGCGATGCGCTTCAAGCCCCGCAGCACTACATTTCGCACCTTGGCGTTGCCGAGAGTAAGCGCGCGCAGGTGTTGCACGTGGTCGGCATAGAGTTCGACCGCGTGCACCAGGCGCCGATTGGGCACCAGCGCCAGCCAAGCCGAACGAAACAGGGCATTGGCGTCGATGAAGGCCTCGTTGTTGCCTGCCTTGTGCGCGGCGACGCTGGCCTCGAGTGCTTGCATGACCGGCGCCAGGGCGGCGGGGTCGTTGGCCTGCTCCGCGACGTGGCGCACCGCTTCGGGCTCGACCAGAAAGCGGACTTCGTAGATGTCATCCACGTTCTGCAGGGTCAGCGCCGGCACAGAGAAGCTGCGCCCATCGGAGGAGACCAGCCCTTCGCTCGCAAGCCGCGTGAGCGCTTCGCGCACCGGCGTGCGCGAAACGCCGAGCTGGGCCGCGAGTTGCACCTCCTGCAACGGGTATCCCGGCAGGATCTTGCCGTTGCGCAGGTTGGCGCGCAGAGTCCGATAGACCTGGTCGCCTAGGGCGAGCGGGCGTTCAACCGGATTCAGTGACGCGACCAAGGACGGGGCTCCGCTGCAGAGAACAAGGGGGAGTGCTTCCTGAACACCGGATACTGTATACATTTGGGGGGAGCTTGTAAATACCATATATGATGGCGCGTACCGGCCCGAGGGTTGCCGGCTGAAGCCCGTCATTGTGTTACCGATTTTTCGCACGAAGGAGCCCCAGGATGAGCCGTAGTATTCTTGATGAAGCGCATATTCACCCGTCGATACGCGAGACCATCGCGAACAACAACCTCGATATTGTGCAGGAGGTACAGGCTGCCATCGCCCAAAACGATATCGTCATCGTCGGCATGGGGCAAAATCCATTCCCGAAGAAGGCGCGGAAGCTCCTGGATCAGCAGCGGCTTTCCTACAAGTATCTGGAATACGGGAACTATCTAAGCGCTTGGCGCCGGCGCAATGCGCTCAAGATGTGGACCGGGTGGCCAAGCTTCCCGATGATATTCGTCAAGGGTGTGCTTGTCGGCGGCGCAAACGACCTGCAAAAACTGGTTGAATCGGGCGAGCTTACGCGGCTATTGGGTGGAAAGGCTTAGCAGGCTATCGAGAGGAGACATCATGCCCCACATCACCACCGGCGACGGCGTCAAGCTGTACTATGAGGAAGCCGGCCAAGGTACGCCGATTCTGTTCGTGCACGAATTCATGGGTGAGTACCGCAGCTGGGAGGCGCAGTTGCGCTATTTCTCGCGGCGCTATCGCTGTATCGCCTACAACGCGCGCGGCTATCCGCCGTCGGACGTGCCGGAGGATGTCGAAG
>DAIRFM010000020.1:2517-6231 GCA_036795025.1 Burkholderiales bacterium
ATCGCCTACAACGCGCGCGGCTATCCGCCGTCGGACGTGCCGGAGGATGTCGAAGATTACGCGTTCGAACATCAGCGCGCCGGCATCCTGGCCATGCTCGATGGCCTCAAGATCGACAAGGCGCACATTGTCGGACTATCGATGGGCGCATTCGCGACCTTTTATTTCGGCATGAAATGGCCCGAGCGCGCGTTGTCGCTTACGCTTGCCGGCATCGGTTCGGGCTCCATGCGCGAGGCGCGCGCGAGGTTCAAGCAGGAATCGGAAGCCGCAGCGGCGAAGCTGCTGGCCGAAGGCTGGGAGAAAAGCGTGGATGTTCGCGGCAACTCGCCGACGCGGGTGCAGCTGCAGAACAAGGATCCTCGCGGGTTCGCCGAATTCATCGCGCTGGTCAAGCAGCATTCGGCCAAGGGCTCGGCGTTGACCCTCAAGGGTTATCAGGCGCTGCGCCCGTCGCTCGGCGACTTCAAGGAGCAGATGGCAAAGTGCAGGGTGCCGACCCTCGTCATCAGCGGCGACGAAGACGAGCCCTGCCTCGACGCCTCGCTCATGCTCAAGCGCCACATGCCTTCCGCCGGCCTGGTATTCATGCCGCAGACCGGACACGCGTGCAATCTCGAGGAGCCCGAGTTGTTCAACATGGTGTGCGAGAAGTTTTTTCACCAGGTCGAGTCGGGGCAGTACCGGATGCGCGACCCGCGCGCGACGCCTGAGCGCATGCTCTGAAGCGGCTTATGCGCTGTAGCGCAAGGTCCGGGGGAATCCGAAGATGACAGACAACGGAATGCCGTCGCTGCACGATGTCATCGCCGCCCGACCCCATGTTTACCGCTATCTGAAGCCTACGCCCCTGTACCGCTATTCCGGCCTGAGCGAGCTGATCGGGGCCAACGTGTGGGTGAAGCATGAAAACCACCAGCCCGTAGGCGCATTCAAGGTGAGAGGGGGGCTGAACCTGGTGGCGCACCTGAGCGAAAAAGAGCGCAATTCCGGACTGTTTACCGCCTCGACCGGGAACCACGGCCAGAGTATTGCTTTCGCGGCGCGCGCGCATGGAGTGCGCGCCACGATTGCCGTTCCGGAAGGCGCTAACCCGGGCAAGGTGGCGGCGATGCGCGGACTCGGCGCCGAGGTTGTATTTCACGGCCGCGATTTTGACAGCGCGCGGGAGTGGATCGCGGGCGTTGCCCGCGCGCAGGGCGGCCGCTTTGTCGGATCCACCGAGGAGTTGCTGATTCACGGCGTTGGCACCTACGCCCTCGAAATAATCGGGGAGCTGCCAGAGGTCGAGGTGATCATCGTTCCCGTCGGTGCCGGCAGCGGCGCCTGCGCCACCGGCATCGTCGCCAAGACGATCAATCCCGGGATACAGGTGATCGGGGTGCAGTCGGCTCAGGCGCCCGCGATGCAACTGAGCTGGGCATCTGGCAAAGCGGTCTGCGCAGACACGAACACCGTCGCCGAAGGGCTGGCCACGCGGGTTCCGTTCGAGAACACGCAGCGGATCATGCGCAAATACCTGGACGATTTCGTGCTGGTTGACGACGGCGCGATTGAAGACGCAGTCCTGCTGCTGCTGGAACACACGCATAATCTTGCGGAAGGGGCCGGCGCGGCGTCCCTCGCCGCAGCCGTCAAGCTCAAGCACCGGCTGGCTGCGAAAAACGTGGTTCTGGTGATGAGCGGGGGCAATCTGTCAGTAGATCAGTTGCGCCGGCTGCTGGCGCGGCCAGGGGTGCCGGCGCGCGCAGGAACCGCGTGAGCGGCACGACCGCAACTTGAATTGCCGACGATTGCGTCTGGCTGCCGGGCGGCCACAGGCGAAAAGCGGCCGGCCGGACGCCCGTGCCAGATGGAGGCGGGAAGCGGTGTTTCCCGTTTTGACTTGGCTAGCCCCGGCGGACGTCAAAAAATGTCGCCTAATGCCGCCGCCTCGTTCATAATGGGCGCCGGCGGGCCGCCCCGCATTGCGGCGTAGTGAACCTGGTCAGGTCCGGAAGGAAGCAGCCACAGCTATTTACTGCAAGTGCCGGGGGTCCGGCTCGCCAAACCCGCTCATGGGTCTGAATGGCCGCCCGGCGCAGCACCGGGCGGTTCACGAATCCTTTCTCCGCAACCCTCGCGACGCTGGTAAAATTTCGGCATGAGTTACCAGGTCCTCGCGCGCAAGTGGCGCCCGCGTAATTTCTCCGCCTTGGTGGGGCAGGAACACGTGGTGCGCGCGCTCACCCATGCGCTGGAGCAAAAGCGGCTGCACCATGCCTATCTGTTCACCGGCACGCGCGGCGTGGGCAAGACCACGCTCGCGCGCATTCTTGCCAAGGCGCTCAACTGCGAGACCGGCATCACTTCCACCCCATGCGGCGTTTGCTCCGCCTGCACCGAGATCGACAGCGGCCGCTTCGTCGACCTGATCGAGATCGACGCTGCCACCAACACCGGCATCGACAACATGCGCGAACTGCAGGACAACGCGGTCTATGCGCCGACGCGCGGGCGCTTCAAGGTATTCGTCATCGACGAAGTGCATATGCTGTCCAAGCAGGCATTCAATTCGATGCTGAAAACTTTCGAGGAGCCACCCGAGCACATCAAGTTCATCCTCGCCACCACCGATCCGCAGAAAATACCGGTCACGGTGCTGTCGCGTTGCCTGCAGTTCAATCTGAAGCAGATGTCGCGCGAGGCGATCTACACCCATCTCGGATACATCCTGAAGGAGGAAAAAACCGCCTCCGAGCCGGCGGCGCTGCGGCTGATCGCCCAGGCCGCGCAGGGCAGCATGCGCGACGCGCTGTCGCTGCTCGATCAGGCCATCGCCTATGCCGGCGGCAAAGTGAGCGAGGAATCGGTGCGCGCCATGCTGGGCGCAATCGACCAGGATTATCTGTTCAAGCTGCTGGATGGATTGGCGCAGCAGGAGATCAAGGCGATGCTCGCCGTCGCCGACGAAATGGAGTCGCGCAGCCTTTCTTTCGACGGCGCGCTGCAGGACCTGGCCACGCTGCTGCATCAGATCGCTCTGGCGCAGAGCGCGCCCGAGGCCCTGAGGCCGGACCTGCCCGAGCGCGAGCGCATCCTGACTCTGGCGCAGCAGTTCGACGCCGAAGAACTGCAGTTGTATTACCAGATCGCGCTGCACGGGCGGCGCGACCTGCCGCTTGCGCCGGATGAGTATGCCGGCTTCAGCATGAGCCTGATGCGCATGCTGGCTTTTCGCCCGGCGGAGGTGAGCGCCGTTGCGGCGCCTCTGCCGGCAAAAAAAAAGCCTGAAGCCGCGGGGGCACGAAACACGCCCGCAGCGGCCCCCGCCCCGACCAGGCCCGGCGCGGCTGGTGCCCACGCCGCGCCGGCAGCGGCGCGCGTATCGAGCCAGGCGTTCGATGGCAACTGGCCGATGCTCGCCAATCAGCTCAAGGTCAGCGGCGTCGCCAAGCAACTCGCGCAGCAAAGCGAGTTGCGCAGTTTCGACGACGAGAGTATGGAACTGGGCCTGGCGTTCTCGGCCAAGCATCTGGCGGACAGGATATACCAGGACAAGCTGCGCGCCGCATTGCAGGAGCATTTCGGCAAGTCCGTCGCGCTCAAGATCGTGATCGGGGAAATCAGCGGCAATACCGCCGCGGTCAAGGCCCAGAGCGAGCGCCAGGCGCGCCAGGGCAAGGCGCTGGAAGCGATACACGGCGACGCGTTCGTGCGCGATCTGATGGATAC
>DAIRFM010000020.1:6331-9545 GCA_036795025.1 Burkholderiales bacterium
GGGCAATCGGGTGCGGGCATGGTCAAGGTGGTGATGACCTGCAAGCACGACGTGAAGCGCATCAGCATCGATCCTTCGCTCATCGGCGACGACAAGGAGATGCTGGAAGACCTGGTCGCGGCCGCGGTGAACGACGCCGTGCGGCGAGTGGAGGCGACGGTGCAGGAGAAGATGAGCGGCTTCACTGCAGGCATGGGGCTGCCGCCGGGAATGAAACTCCCGTTCTGACGCCATGGTTCAAAGCGATGAGGGCAAAGCTGCACTTACCCGTTCCGCATTCGCCACTGTAGATCCTGCACCCCGATGAAACCCCCATCCTCCCTCGAAGCGCTGATAGAGGCGCTGCGCTGCCTGCCTAGCGTGGGGCCGAAGTCGGCGCAGCGCATGGCCTATCACCTGCTGCAGTACGACCGCGACGGGGCGCAAAAGTTGTGCGAGAGCATCGGCCGGGCGCTGCAGAGCATACGCCGCTGCGCCAAGTGCAATAGCTTCACCGAGGAAGAAATCTGCGCCTTGTGCAGCTCGCCGCGGCGCGACGCTTCGCTCCTTGCGGTGGTCGAGACGCCTGCCGATCTGCTGATGATGGAACAGACGCTGGCTTTTTCCGGAATGTATTTCGTGCTCATGGGACGGCTGTCGCCCCTCGACGGCATCGGGCCGAAGGAGATCGGCTTGGACCGGCTGCTCGCGCGCGCCACCGACGGCGTCGTGCGCGAAGTGGTGCTGGCGACCAATTTCACCAACGAGGGCGAGGCCACCGCGCATTACATCGGCGAGATGCTGCGCAGCCGCGATATCAAGGTCAGCCGCATCGCCCGCGGCGTGCCGGTGGGCGGCGAGCTCGAGTATGTGGACAGCGGCACGCTCGCGCAAGCGGTGGTGGAGCGCAGGCCCCTATGAGCGCGAAGAAGCCCCTGGAAGGCATCAAAGTCATCGAACTGGGCCAGCTCATCGCCGGCCCGTTCGCGGGGAAGATGTTCGCCGAGTTCGGCGCCGAGGTCATCAAGATCGAGGCGCCGGCGGTCGATGGTCAGCCCGGCGGAGACCCGCTGCGGCAGTGGCGCAAGCTCCACAACGGCACCTCGCTGTGGTGGTACGCCCAGGCGCGCAACAAGAAATCGGTCACGATCAACCTGCGCCTGGCGGCGGGGCAGGAGATCGTGCGCAAGCTGGCCCGGGATGCGGACATCGTGATCGAGAATTTCCGCCCCGGCACCATGGAAAAGTGGGGCTTGGGTTACGACCGCCTGGCCGCGGAAAATCCCGGACTGATCATGCTGCGCCTGTCGGGGTTCGGGCAGACCGGCCCCTATCGCGACCAGGCCGGTTTCGGCGCGATCGGCGAGTCGATGGGCGGGCTGCGCTATCTCACCGGCTACCCGGACCGGCCGCCGGTGCGCTCCAACCTGTCCATCGGCGATTCGCTCGCCTCGCTGCATGGCGTCATCGGCGCGATGATGGCGCTGCACCATCGCAACATGAACGGCGGCCGCGTTTCCGGCAAAGGCCAGGTGGTGGATGTGGCGCTGTACGAGGCCGTGTTCTCGATGCTGGAGAGCACGCTGCCCGAGTTCGACATGTACGGCGTGGTGCGCGAACGCAGCGGCAGCAACCTGTCCGGCATCGTGCCGTCGAACACCTATCTGACCAAGGACGGCCAGCACGTGGTGATTGCGGCCAACGGCGACAGCATTTTCAAACGGCTATGTGCGGCCATGGGGCGTGACGACCTCGGCAGCGACCCTGCGCTCGCCGACAACGCCGGTCGCGCCAAACGCGCCGAGGAACTCGATGCCGTCATCGGCGGGTGGGCGGCACAGCATACTGCGGCGGCGCTGCTCGGCATGCTCGATGAAGCCCAGGTGCCGAACGGCAAGATTTACAGCATTGCCGACATCGCCCGCGATCCGCAGTATCTGGCGCGCGAAATGATCCGGCAATTCACGCTCAAGGACGGCACGCCGCTGAAGCTGCCCGGAATCGTGCCCAAACTCTCCGCCACACCCGGGGACGTCAACTGGGTCGGACCCGAACTCGGCGCGCATACCGAGGAAGTGCTGAGCGCGCACGGTTACGACGCGGCCGCGATCGCCCAACTGCGCCAACAGCAGGTGATATGAAAGCACAGGCGGACATGGCGCGTGCCGTCCCGATCACGCTCAAGGGGCGCGGCGCCGCGGACAACCGGCAGGGCCGCTTCGAGCGCCAGGGTCGCGAGGCTTTCGACGACGGCTGGGAACGCGAACATGAGGAAGAGCGCGGTCCGCACACCGAAGTGACGCTTACCCAGGCGCGCTCCATCATCAGCCGCAACGATTCGCCCGATATCCCATTCACGCAGTCGATCAATCCATACCAGGGCTGCGAGCATGGTTGCATCTACTGCTACGCGCGCCCCAGCCATGCGTATCTCGGGCTGTCGCCGGGCCTGGATTTCGAAACCAAACTGTTCGCCAAAGCCAATGCGGCGGAACTGCTGCGCGCAGAATTATCGCGTCCGGGCTATCGCTGCGAGGTCATCTCGCTTGGCGCCAATACCGACCCGTACCAGCCGATCGAGCGCAAATACGGGATTACACGCGGCATCCTGGAAGTGTTGGCGGAGTGCGATCACCCGCTAGGCATTGTCACCAAATCGGCCCTGGTGGAGCGCGACCTCGATCTGCTCTCGCCCATGGCGAAGAAGGGGCTGGTCCATGTGTTCGTTTCCATCGGTACCTTGGATCACGAACTCATGCGCCGGCTGGAGCCGCGCACCTCGGCGCCAAAGCGCCGGCTGGAGGTCCTGCGCGCGCTGAGCGAGGCCGGCATATCCTGCGGCGTGCTGGTGGCGCCGATCATCCCCTTTTTGAATGACCGGGACATGGAAGCGGTGCTGGAGCGCTCGGCTGCGCAGGGCGCAGGCATCGCGGGCTATCAGATTCTGCGCCTGCCCTACGAGTTGAAGGACCTGTTCAAGGATTGGCTGCAGCGGCATTACCCGCTCAAGGCGGCGCATATCATGAGCCAGATCCGGCAGATGCGCGGCGGGCGTGAGAATGACCCGCGTTTCGGCGCGCGCATGAGCGGCGAGGGCATATTCGCCGAATTGCAGGAGCAGCGTTTTCGCCTGGCCTGCGCGCGCCACGGTCTGAATCTGCACGGCCGCAACCAGCTGGATACGACCCGCTTCAAACCACCTGCTGGAACGGGCCAGTTGAGTCTGTTCTAAGGG
>DAIRFM010000020.1:9645-12696 GCA_036795025.1 Burkholderiales bacterium
AGGCGTGGCTGTGTGAGCATGAAGCCGGATGGAGAGAGGGCAGCGCAAGCGAAGCCACAATGAAAATCAATGCGAAACAAAGGAGGATAAAAATGTCGAAATGGATCAGGTTGGCGCTGGGTGCAGTCGTCTTCGCTCTGACCGCACAGGGTCAGGTGCAGGCTGCGCTGGAAAAGACCCAGGTGCATATCGCGGTGGGTGGCAAGTCGGCGTTCTATTACCTTCCGCTTACCATCGCCGAGCAACTCGGTTATTTCAAGGCTGAGGGATTGGACGTCACCATCAGCGACTTCGCTGGTGGCTCGACCGCTCTGCGCGCAGTGGTTGGCGGGAGCGCCGATGTAGTCTCCGGAGCCTATGAGCACACCATCAGCCTGCAGGGCAAGAAGCAATTTTTCCAGGCTTTCGTGTTGCAGGGCCGGTTGCCGCAAATCTCCATGGGCGTGGCCACTGCCAAGGCGGCGAATTACAAATCGCCGAAGGACCTGAAAGGCATGAAGATCGGGGTGTCCGCGCCGGGCTCGAGCACGAATAATCTGGTCAATCAGATGCTGGGCAAGGAAGGGCTCAAGTCTACGGATGTGTCCATCGTCGGCGTTGGCACGGGAGCGGGGGCGATAGCCGCGATCAAGAGCGGGCAGATCGACGCCATCTCCAATACCGATCCGGTGATGACCAAGCTGGAGCAGGACGGCGCAGTGAAAATTATCGCCGACACCCGCACCTTCAAGGGCACAAATGCGGTATGGGGCGCGCCGCTGCCTGCCGGCTGCCTGTATGCGCCGATCGAGTTCGTCAAAAAGAATCCGAACACCGTGCAGGCGTTGACCAATGCCATTGTCCGTGCCGACAAATGGCTGGCAACGGCGACGCCGCAGGATATCCTCAAGACCGTGCCCGAGGCTTATTTGCTCGGCGACAAGGCGCTGTATCTTTTCGCCTACGGCAAGATCAAGGAGGCGCTATCGCTCGACGGCTCGATTTCGGATGCCGGAGCCAAGGCGACACTGAAAGCGCTTGCGGCATTCGATCCTCAGATCAAGCCGGCCGAGATCAAACTCGATCAAACCTATACCAACGAATTCGTCAGGAAGGCGAACGCGAAATACAAATGACGTTAATCCCGGACGCCTCGCGGCGCCGGATTAACTGTGCGAGATGGAACGGCGGTCCGAGGGGCGAGGATGCCTCTGCAACTGGCCGTGGCGCCGTTCATCTCGCCGGTCGCTAAGTCAGCATGATCCCAGCACTCGCCCTCGAAAACATCACCTGCACCTTCATCTCGCGCGATGAGCGCAGCCAGCGCTACACCGCGCTCAGGGACACGACATTGGTTGCGGCAGAGGGTGAATTCGTCTGCGTGGTCGGGCCGACCGGCTGCGGCAAATCCACTTTGCTCAATGTCGCCGCCGGCCTGCTCCAGCCCTCCAGCGGTTCGGTCAAGGTTGCGGGCGAGCCCTTGACCGGAGTCAACCGCCGGGCGGGCTATCTGTTCCAGTCCGAGGCGCTGATGCCCTGGCGCAGTGCGCTCGACAACGTCATTGTTGGTCTGGAGTTTCGCGGTGTGGCGCGGGCTGAAGCAGTCGAGCGCGGCAACGACTGGCTAAAGCGCGTGGGGCTGACCGGGTTCGGCGGCCGCTATCCGCACCAACTGTCGGGCGGGATGCGCAAGCGCGTATCGCTGGCGCAGACCTTCATCCTGAATCCGCAGATTCTGCTCATGGACGAGCCGTTCTCGGCTCTCGACGTGCAGACGCGGCAGCTGATGGAAAACGAACTGCTCGAACTGTGGTCGGCCGAGCGCAAGTCGGTGGTGTTCATCACCCACGACCTGGAAGAGGCGATCGCGCTCTCCGATCGCGTGGTGGTGTTGTCGGCGGGGCCGGACACGCATCCCATCGGCGAATACACGATCGATCTTGAGCGCCCGCGCGACGTGTCGGAAATCCGCCTGACGTCCCGTTTCATGGAGCTGCATGCGCAAATCTGGCACACCATGAAGGAAGAGGTGCTCAAAGGTTATGTCCAGCAACAACGCTAAAGGCAAGCTGCGGCTCTACCAGCTGATTGTGCTGGTGGTGTCTTTTCTCCTCTGGTACGTACTCACCAGCCCGACGTTGCTGCCGCCGATATATTTCGACAACGCGGACAAGGCGGCGTTCTTCTTCGGCGAGCCGCAAAAGGTGCTCCTGCGCATCTGGGAGTGGTTCAGCTCCGGCAGCATCTATGAACATCTCGCCGTGACCCTGGTTGAAACCATGCTGGCTTTCGCCATCGGCACGGTGTTCGGTCTGGTCGTGGGGCTGTGGCTGGCCCTGAGCCCGACGGCCTCGGCCATTTGCGACCCGTATATCAAAGCCGCCAACTCCATGCCGCGCGTGATCCTTGCACCTATATTCTCAATCTGGTTCGGCCTGGGCATCTGGTCCAAGGTGGCGCTGGGTGTGACCCTCGTGTTCTTCATCGTGTTTTTCAACGTCTACCAAGGGGTGCGTGAAGTGAGCCCTGTGGTGCTGGCCAATGTACGCATGCTCGGCGCAAGCCAGCGCCAGTTGCTGCGCCATGTCTATCTGCCGAGCGCGACCAGTTGGGTGTTCGCCAGCCTGCACAACTCGGTGGGCCTCGCCTTCGTCGGCGCGGTGGTGGGGGAATACCTGGGTTCGGCTCGCGGCGTAGGCTACCTGATCCTTCAGGCCGAGGGCGTTTTCGACATCGACACCGTGTTCGCCGGCATCCTGGTGCTGACTGCATTCGCGCTGGCGCTGGATGCGGTGGTCAGCGTGGTCGAAAAACGCCTGCTGGTGTGGCGCCCGAGTGCCGGCGAGACCGAGCGCAGCATCTAGCCGGCGCGCGGATTCAAGCTTTCTGCGCTACGCCGAAGACGTTGCGAACCGTGTTGTTTTTCCTACGGTGAAGAGGATTTCAGTTTGACACTGACCGCATAAGTTGGCTATAATCTCGCCTCTGTAGCGGACTCATGTTCGTGACGGACGGACGCGGGGTGGAGCAGTCTGGCAGCTCGTCGGGCTCATAACCCGAAGGTCGTAGGTT
>DAIRFM010000021.1:0-6531 GCA_036795025.1 Burkholderiales bacterium
GGCCTGCGCCAGGTTTTCCGGAGTGGCGTCGTGCTGCAGCAACTCCGGCACCACGAATTCTCCGGCCAGAATGTTGGGCAGGCCGACGTAAGGCAGATAGCCCATGCGCCGCATCAGCTGAAAGCTTGCCCCGGCCATCTTATAGGCAATGACCATGGGCTTTTTCAGCAACGCCGCCTCCAGGGTCGCGGTTCCGCTGGCCACGAGCGCGACGTCGGCGGCGGCGAGCGCATCCCGGGCGTGGCCGAAGAGAATCGTCAGCGCCAGTTCGGCCGCGTCGGCCCGGTACAGTGCGGCCTCGAAAATCTCGCGCGTTTCGCGGCTGACCAGCGGGACCAGGAACAGCGGTTGCTCTATTCTCTGCGCCAGCAGCCTGGCCGTCGCAATGAAGGTGTCCGCCATGTAGCGCAATTCGGACTGGCGGCTGCCCGGCAGGAGCGCGATCACTTTGCGCTCCGGCGCGATCTTGAGTTGCAGGCGCGTGCTGGCAGTCTGGTCTTGTTCCGGAATCATGTCGGCGAGCGGATGGCCGACATAGGTCGCGGGAACGCCTGCTTTGCGGTAAATTGTCTCTTCGAAGGGAAACAGCGTCAGCACGTGATCGACCGAGTGCGCAATGGCGCCGATGCGGCCGCCGCGCCAGGCCCAGATCGAGGGGCTTACGTAGTGCACGACCGGTATGCCGGCGCGCTTCAGACCGGCTTCCAGACCCAGATTGAAATCGGGCGCATCCACGCCTATGAACAGCTGCGGTCGCGCTTCGAGCAAGGCCCGGCGCAGTTTGCGTCGCATCCACACGAGGCCCGGATAATGCCGCAGCACCTCGGCATAGCCGCGCACCGCCAGGCGTTCCATCGGAAACAGGGCATCGAGGCCTTCGGACTGCATCTTGGGGCCGCCGATGCCGATGAACCTGGCGCCCGGCAGATGCGCGTGCAGTGCCGCCATCAAATGCGCCCCAAGCAGGTCGCCCGAGGCCTCGCCGGCGACCATGCCGATGGTAACCTGCCGCCCGATCACGTCAGCGCACGATCCCGCGGGTGCAGCCCTGCAGAAATTCGGTGAGCACGCCGATTTCAGCGCAGGTCTTGGCGCGTTCGGCAAGCTGCGCCTTGGCTTGATCCAAGGTCAGGCCGGATTTGTAAAGTGTCTTGTAGGCGCGCTTGATCGCGGCCATGGCCTCGGCCGAGAAACCGCGCCGGCGCAGCCCCTCGACATTGATGCCGTAGGGCTTGGCCGTGTCGCCCGCCGCCATCACATAGGGCGGCAGGTCGTGCACCAATACCGTGGCGATCGCGGTAAAGCTGTGGGCGCCAATGCGCACGAACTGGTGTACGCCGGTGAAACCGCCGAGTATGGCGTGATCGCCGACATGCACGTGACCGGCGAGTTGGGCGCTGTTGGCAAAAATCGTGTGGTCGCCGATCTGGCAGTCGTGCGCCAGGTGCACATAGGCCATGATCCAGTTGTCGTGCCCCAAGCGGGTGACGCCCGCGTCCTGCGCGGTGCCGCAATTGAGCGTGCAAAACTCGCGTATGGTATTGCCATCGCCGATCTCCAGGCGCGTCGGTTCGTTCGCGTATTTCTTGTCCTGCGGCGCCGCTCCCAGCGAGCAGAACTGGAACACGCGGTTGTTCCTGCCGATCCTGGTATGGCCTTCGATGACCACGTGCGGGCCTATCCGGGTATCGTTGCCGATCTCGACATGCTCGCCGACGATGCTGTAGGCGCCAATGCTCACCTTCGCCCCCAGCCTGGCCCCGGGGTGGATGATGGCGCTTGGATGAATCATTATATCGGACGCAGGGTGCAGAGCAGTTCCGCCTCGGCAACCAGCACCTCGCCGACGTAAGCCTTGCCGGCGTATTTCACCACCGAGCGTACGGTACGCTCGATGCTCACCTCCAGCACCAGCTGGTCGCCGGGCATCACCGGCTTCTTGAATCGCGCCCGGTCGATGCCGGCAAAGTAGTAAACGGATTTGTCGTCCGGTTTGATGCCCATGGTGCGAAACGACAGGATCGCCGCCGCCTGCGCCATGGCTTCGACGATGAGCACGCCGGGCATGACCTTGTAATACGGAAAATGGCCGTTGAAATAGGGCTCGTTGACGCTGACGTTTTTCAGCGCCCGGATGCGCTTGCCCAACTCGCATTCGATCACCCGGTCTATGAGCAGAAACGGGTAGCGGTGCGGCAGGTATTCAAGGATTTCCTGGATGTTCAAGCTTTCTCCTCCGGCAGTGACAGCTGTTGCTCGATATGGCGTACCCGCTCGCGCAGCGCGTCCAGATGGCGCAGGTGCGTCATGTTGCGCGTCCAGCGGCGGCTGTTCTCGGCCGGATGACCGCCATAGGTTCCAGCTTGCCCAATCGACTTCGTGACCACGGCGCCCGCATGGATGATGACGCGATCGGCGATGTCGAGGTGTCCCACGATACTGGCGGCACCGCCGATCATGCAGTGCTTTCCTATGCGCGTGCTGCCGGCGATTCCGGTGCAGCCGGCGATCGCGGTATGCGCGCCGATGCGCACGTTGTGCCCGATCTGGATCAGATTGTCCAGCTTGACCCCGTCCTCGACGACAGTGTCATCCAGCGCACCCCGGTCGATGCAAGTATTGGCGCCGATTTCGACGTCGTTGCCGATCATCACCCGGCCTACCTGAGGGATCTTGCGCCAGGTGTCATCGTCCTGCGCGATGCCAAAGCCGTCGGCGCCAATCACCGCGCCGGAGTGCACCAGCGCGCGCTGGCCCAGGCAGCAACCCGGATAGATGGTCACGCGCGGGTATAGGCGGCTGGCGGCGCCGATCTCGACGCCATCGCCGAGGTGACAGCCCGCCCCGATCACCACGCCCCTGCCCAGCTTGACCCGGCGGCCGACATACGCCCCGGCACCGATACTGGCGCTGGCCGGGATCGTGGTGCCGCGTTCGACGACCGCGCTCTTGTGCACCCCGGGCGTGGCTGCTTGCGGCGGGTTGAACAGGGCCGAGACCTTGGCGAAATAAAGGTAGGGATCATCGCAGACGATGCGCGGCAACTTGGTAAGGCCGCTATCGGCTCTGCCCAGAATCACTGCGCCAGCGCGGGTACCGGCGAGCTGCTTGCGGTATTTGCTGTGGGTGAGAAAGCTGATGTGGCGTGCGCCGGCGCTCTCAAGCGTCGCAACCTGGCTTATCGGCGTCTGCGGGTCGCCGAGGATTTCACCACCAAAGCGTTCGACGATCTGGGCCAGGCGGTATTTCTCGGCCTTAGCCATCGGCGCTGACTATTTCCCTGCCGGCTTGTCTTCCAGTGCCTTGATCACCTTGTCAGTGATGTCGATGCGAGGACTGGCGTAGACCGCCTCCTGGAAGATGATGTCGTATTTCTCGGCCTCGGCAATGGCCTTGATGGTGCGGTTTGCACGTTCGAGCACCGCGGCCAGTTCCTCGTTGCGCCGCTGGTTGAGATCCTCGCGGAATTCGCGCTGCTTGCGCTGGAAATCCTTGTTCAGATCGCTGAACTCGCGCTCCTTGTTGCGGCGCTCGGTTTCCGGCATGGTGACCGCGTTTTTCTCCAGGCTTTCCTGCAGCTTGCGAATCTGCTCGGCCATTTTCTGCATTTCCTGGTCGCGCTTGGCGAATTCCTGCTCGATCTTCTTCTGCGCGCGCACCGCCGGGGCGGCGTCACGGAACACCCTTTCGGTGTTGACGAACCCGATTTTGAAATCGGCGGCGGCAGCCGTGCTGCCTATCATTGCAATCAACGCGCCAAATACGATTTTTTTCAAACTGATCTCCTCAAACCCTAAAAGACCTGCCCCAACTGGAACTGCAGGTGCTGAATCCTATCGTCCGCCTTGGCGTTGAGCGGATGGCCATAACTGAGGCGCAACGGCCCCATGGGCGAATTCCAACTGAACGACAGGCCGGTCGAATAGCGCAAATCCGACATGCGCATTTTCTCATCTGCACCGAATACCTGACCCGCATCGAGGAACACCCCCATCCGCATTGAACGGTCCACGCCCGTTCCGGGCACCGGGAACAGCACTTCAGCGTTTCCGACCAGGCGCTTGTTGCCACCCAGGAAGGCGCCTTGCGAATCACGGGGGCCAAGGGAGTATGAATCGTAGCCGCGCACCGAGGTGACGCCACCGGCATACAAATTCTTGTAAAACGGCAAAGGTTTTCCGCTCATGCCATTGGCTGCCCCGATCTCGCCGTTGAGCATCAGCGTATAACTGCGCGATATGGGGTAATACCACTGCGCCTGCTGGGTGACCTTGTAGTATTTCAGCGTTCCCCCCGGCAGTCCAGCTTCCAGGCTGGCCCGGACCAAGGCACCCTTGGTCGGCAAAAGGGCACTGTCGCGTTGGTCGCGTATCCAACCAATTGTCCCCGGAAACGCGCTGTTGGTCTTACCGAAGATGTTGACAAATTCCTGGTACCTTTGCGGACTGGTCTGATCGACGCCGATCTTGGTGTTTTCGGCGCCAAGACCGAAGCCGAGATTATCTATCTCGGTCAGCGGCACGCCATAGCGCACCCCTCCGCCGATCGTGTTAGTGGTGTAAAAGCCCAATCCCAGCAAAGAAGCGTCGAGGCGGCGATCGTAGATGTCGAAGCCGCGGCTGACGCCGTCCACCGTGTAGTAGGGGTCGGTGAAGCTCAAGCCGATGTTCCTGCTGATTTTGCTGGTGTTGAGTTGCAGGCTGAGGTGTTTGCCGCTGCCAAAAATGTTCTGCTGCGTGATCGAGCCGCTCAGCACCAGTTTTTCCGTGGATGAAATGCCGGCGCCAAGCATGATGGCTCCGGTCGATTTTTCCTTGACCTTTAAATTCACGTCCACCTGGTCCGAGGTGTTCGGCACGGCCGGCGTGTCGACGTCGACCTCCGAAAAATACTGCAGCCGCTCCAGGCGCTGCTTGGATTTCTGTATCTTGTCGCCGTCGTAGTAGGCGCCTTCGAACTGGCGCAACTCGCGGCGGACCACCTCGTCACGGGTTCGGGTGTTGCCCGAGATGCTGATACGGCGCACGTAGACCCGCCGCCCCGGATCGATCATTATGGTCAATGCAACCCGCTTGGCGGTCTTGTCCAACTCGGGAACCGCGTTGGCGTTGGCGAAGGCGTACCCCTCGTTGCCCAGCCGGTCGGTGATTTTCTTGGTGCTCTCGCTGAGCCTTTCGCGCGAGAAGGTCTCGCCTGGTTTCAATTGGATCAGCCGGCGCACTTCCGCCTCCGGCAGCAGCATCTCTCCGCCTACCTTGATATCCGAGACGGTGTATTTTTCGCCCTCGGTGAGGTTGATCGTGATGTAGATGTCCTTCTTGTCCGGGGTGATCGACACTTGCGTCGAATCGATGTTGAACTCGAGGTAGCCGTTGTTGAGATAATGTGAACGCAACGTCTCCAGGTCACCGGACAATTTCTGCTTCGAATACTGATCGTTCTTGGTGTACCAGGTCAGCCACCCCGGCGTCTGCAGCACGAACAATTGCAGCAGGTCCTTTTCCTTGAATGCCTTGTTGCCGATGATATTGATCTGGTGAATCTTGGTGACATCGCCCTCGTTGATGGAAAAGCTGACGCCCACGCGATTGCGCTCGAGGGGCGTGACCGTGGTGACGACGCTGGCGCCATAGCGCCCGCGCGCCAGATATTGGCGCTTGATCTCCTGTTCAGCCTGATCGAGCAGCGCCTTGTCGAGAGATCGCCCCTCGGCCAAGCCAATTTCGCGCAGCCCCTTGCGCAATGCCTCCTTTTCGAATTCCTTGTTGCCGATGAAATCGATCTGCGACACGGCCGGGCGTTCCTCGACCATTACGATCAGCACATCGCGCTGGACTTCCAGGCGCACGTCTTTGAAAAATCCGGTCGCAAACAGCGCCTTAATCGCCGCGGCGGCCTTTTCATCGGTCATGGTTTCACCGACCTTGACCGGGAGATAGCTGAATACCGTACCGGCCTCGATGCGCTGGATGCCTTCGACGCGGATATCGCGCACCACGAAAGGATCGAATGCGTGCGCGGCGCCGACCCACATGCAGATGAGTGCGACGGCAAGGTGTCTGATCATGTTCAGGGTTAGCCGGAAATCAAGCGATTAATATCGTTATAGAAGGCAAACGCCATCAGAACCAGCAACAGGGTCAGCCCAAGTTTCTGGCCGATTTCCATGATCCGATCCGATACCGGGCTGCCTTTGAAAATTTCGACCGTATAATACATCAAATGTCCGCCATCCAATAACGGAATCGGCAGCAGGTTGAGCACCCCGAGGCTGATGCTGATCAGCGCCAGGAAATTCAGATACGAGACAAGCCCGAGCTGCGCCGATTGACCGGCATAATCGGCAATGGTCACCGGTCCGCTGAGATTCTTCCATGAGACCTGTCCGATCAGCATTCGTCCAAGCATGCGCAGACTGAAGACGGACGTGTCCCAGGTCTTTTCTACTGCCTTCGCCAGCGCGCTTGCGACACCATAGCGTACCACGGTAACGAGTTTGTCCAATGCCTGCTGGTCGAGCTTTGCCGCCGC
>DAIRFM010000021.1:6631-10567 GCA_036795025.1 Burkholderiales bacterium
TCAAGCCGATCAAAGCCAGCGTGTCGCCTTCAAGCTGCTCCGCGTCGAAGGGCGACAAATCGAGCGTGCGCCAGTTGAGCTGGTTGCTTCGGTTGAGCACTTCCACCTTCACCTGCGCTCGCTCCAGCGCGAGTTGCAGCATGCGCCAGCGCACATCCTGCCAGGAGGTCACCGGCTCGCCGTTGATCGCGCGTATGGTTTCGCCCGATTCGAAGCCGGCGCCGGCGGCGGGCGTGCCCGACGGCGGCAAAGCCACCACCGGCCGCGCTTCCTGCACGCCGTGCATGAACAGCAGCCAGTAAAGCAGTATCGCGAACAGGAAGTTGGCGAGCGGCCCGGCGACGACGACGGCATAGCGGCGCCACACGTTCTGCCGGTTGAACGCGCGGCCGAGCTCCTGTGGCGCCACCTCGCCCTCGCGTTCGTCCAGCATCTTGACGTAGCCGCCGAGCGGCACCGCCGCTACCACCCACTCGGTCTCGTCCCGGCCGAATCGTTTCTTCCACAACGGCGGGCCGAAGCCGATCGAAAAGCGCAGTACCTTGATGCCGCAAAGCCGCGCGACCAGGTAGTGGCCGTACTCGTGCACGATGACGAGCGCTCCGAGCGCGACCACGAATGCGGCGATCGTATGCAGCAGGTTCATAACTTGGCCGCCATAGCCCCGACCTGCAGCGCCGCGTGCCGGCGCGCGGCGGCATCCGCTTCGAGCACATCATCCAAGCTGGCCAGCGGGCGCGGGCGCAATTCATTCATCACCGCCTCGATCACCGCGGTGATGGCAAGAAACGGCAGCCGCCGCTCGAGGAAGGCGGCGACCGCAATTTCGTTGGCCGCGTTCAGCGTCGCCGGGCTGGTACCGCCTTCCTCCAGGGCACGATACCCCAGCCGCAGCGCCGGAAAGCGCACGAAATCCGGCGCCGCAAAATCGAGCCTGCCGACGCGGGACAAGTCGAGCGAGCCCACGCCCGCTTCAATCCGCTCAGGGTAGGCCAGCGCGTGCGCGATCGGCGTGCGCATGTCGGGGTTCCCAAGCTGGGCGATGACCGAGCCATCGGCGTATTCGACCATGGAATGCACCACGCTCTGCGGATGGATCACCACCTGAATTTGCTCAGGCGTTGCTCCAAACAGCCAGTGCGCCTCGATGATTTCGAGCGCCTTGTTCATCATGGTGGCCGAATCCACCGAGATCTTTCGCCCCATCACCCAGTTCGGATGGGCGCAGGCCTCATCCGGCGTCACGCTCTGCAGCCGTGCCAGGTCGGTTTCCCGGAACGGTCCGCCGGAAGCGGTCAACAGCACACGCCGCACGCCGTGGCTGCCCAGATCACCGGCGAGAAAATTGGGCAGGCACTGGAATATGGCATTGTGCTCGCTGTCGATGGGCAGCAGCGTCGCACCATGAGTGCGCACCGCGTCCATGAAGATGGGCCCGGCCATGACCAGGGCTTCCTTATTCGCCAGCAGCAACTTCTTGCCCGCGCGCGCCGCGGCGAGGGTGGGTGCGAGGCCGGCCGCGCCGACGATTGCCGCCATGACGCAGTCGGTTTCTGGATGGGCCGAAATCTGCTCCAATCCCTGCGGCCCGATCAGGACTTGCGTCGCGCCTGCGTCAAGGCGCGCATTCAGTGCGTCGGCCTGCGCGGCATGCGCCACCACTGCGTAGCGCGGTTTGTGGCGCAGGCACAGTTCGGCCAGTGCATCGATGCGCTCATTTGCGCTCAGGGCAAATATGCGGAAACGTTGCGGATGCCGCGCCGCTACATCGAGGGTGTTGAGCCCGATGGAACCGGTCGCCCCGAGTATGGTGAGATTCTGCAGCCGGCTCATGACAGATATACCAGGGCCGCAACCGGCAGCACTGCAGTGAGGGCATCGATGCGATCAAGCACCCCGCCGTGGCCCGGCAGCAGTGCGCCGCTATCCTTGACCCCAGCCTGCCGCTTCAATGCCGATTCGAACAAGTCACCGTAAATGCCGATCGCGGTGAGCAACCACAGAAACAGCAACATGCCGAAGGTCCCGAAGCGCATCGATTTGAGCGCGTGCGGAAAATGCGCTTGCCAGACCAAACTCCAGAGCGCGGCGTACAAGCTCACAGCCAGTACGGCCCCAAGAACCCCTTCCCAAGTCTTGCCCGGACTGATCGACGGCGCCAGTTTGTGCCGCCCGAAGCGGCGTCCGGCGAAATAGGCCGCAGTGTCCGAAATCCACGCCACCGACATCAGCAGCAACAGCAGCAAAGGGCCGAGGTTGCGCAGTTCGACCAGCGCCAGCCAGGTCGGCACCAGCACCAAAAGACCGGTCAGTGCCGCCAGCCAGTGTGCCCGGGGCAGCCAGGAACGCCATAACCACAGGGGCACCACGACCAACCAGAACAGGCTTGCGCCAAGATAGACCGCGGATTGCAGCCCGCCGGGTTGCAGCACGGCAGGGCCGCCCGGCGTATCTCCCTGCACCAAACCAAACAGCACCGCGCAAACTGCCGCGACGACGAGGACATACAGGCCGCAGGCGACGCGCGAGAACTTTATCAGCTTGCCCCATTCCCATGCCGCCGGGACGACCAATACGCCGGCGAATGCGGCCCAGGCGCGCTGCGGCAGCCAGAACAGCGCCACCAGAAAAACGAGCAACAACACCAGCGCTGTAATGACCCGCGTCTTGAGCATAGGTCAATGCGCCCGGCCGATTGGCACAATCAGGCAAGCTCCCTCTTGGGGGGCGGCGACTTTTCTGCGACCTCGACCTGCTCGCTGGTGCGGCCGAAGCGGCGCTCGCGCCGCTGATAAGACGCAATCGCCAGGTCCAGGGCCGCGGCGTCGAAGTCGGGCCAGAGCGTGTCGGTGAAATAGAATTCGCTGTAGGCAAGCTGCCACAGAAGAAAGTTGCTGATGCGCTGCTCTCCGCCGGTGCGGACGAACAGGTCCGGCTCGGGTGCGTACGCCATGGCGAGGCAACTGGCCAGCTGCTCTTCAGTGAATGCGCCATGCTGTTGCGGCTGCGACTCGACCAGGTGTTGCATGGCCTGCAACAAATCCCAACGCCCGCCGTAATTCGCCGCGATGGTAAGGGTCATGCCCTTATTGTCGCGAGTCAGCCGCTCGGCCCGCGCAACCAGCTCGGTGATTTTGTTGCCGAAGGGCGCGAGGTTGCCCACCACTCGCAGGCGTATACCGTTGCGGTGCAGCCTTTCAGCTTCCCGCTCCAGCGCCAGGATGAACAACTGCTTCAGCATCGACACTTCTTCGGCCGGCCGGCGCCAGTTCTCCGAACTGAACGCGAACAGGGTGAGGTATTCGACGCCCCGCGCCGCGCAGGCTTTAACCACTTCGCGCACGATTTCCACGCCGCGTTTGTGGCCGGCCGCGCGCGGCAGCATGCGTTGCTTGGCCCAGCGTCCATTGCCGTCCAAGATGATGGCGATGTGACGCGGAATCTCCTTCACCTGCGGGATGTCGCGTGTCGAGCTGGAAAACGAGGGCATGGATATTCCGGTGCTGGAGGTTGCCCGAGTCAGACTGCCATCAGGTCCGTTTCTTTGGCGGCGAGCAGCTTGTCGATCTCGGCAATGAATTTGTCGGTAAGCTTCTGGATCTCGTCCTGCGCGCGGCGTTCATCGTCCTCGGAAACGGCTTTCTGCTTGAGCAGCTCCTTGAGGTGGTGATTGGCATCGCGCCGCAGGTTTCTCACCGCCACCTTGGCGTTCTCTCCCTCGCCCTTGACCACCTTGATCAGTTCGCGGCGGCGCTCTTCGGTCAGCGCCGGCATCGGCACGCGGATGAGATCGCCCTGAGCGGAGGGGTTGAGACCAAGATCGGACTCGCGGATCGCCTTTTCAATTACCGCCCCCATTTTCTTTTCCCAGGGCGAGATGCCGATGGTGCGCGCGTCGAGCAGGGTCAGGTTGGCGACCTGGTTGAGCGGCATCTG
>DAIRFM010000021.1:10667-12665 GCA_036795025.1 Burkholderiales bacterium
CGATGGTGCGCGCGTCGAGCAGGGTCAGGTTGGCGACCTGGTTGAGCGGCATCTGCGTGCCGTAGTAATCGACCGTGATGTGGTCGAGGATGCCGGTGTGGGCGCGCCCGGTGCGCACCTTGCCAAGATCGGTTTTCAGCGCCTCGAGCGACTTGTGCATTTTCTGCTCCGCGGTCTTCTTGACATCAGCAATCATGGTCACCCCTCATTCAGCTATGTACCAGCGTTCCCTCGTCTTCGCCCATCACTACCCGTTTCAGCGCCCCTGCTTTGAAGATGCTGAACACATTGATCGGCAGCTTCTGATCGCGACACAGGGTCAGCGCCGTCGCGTCCATCACCTTCAGGTTCTGGTTGATCGCGTCGTCGAAGCTGAGCCGGGCATAGCGCCGCGCCTGCGGATTGGTCTTCGGATCGGCGCTGTACACTCCGTCCACTTTGGTGGCCTTCAGCACAATATCACAGCCCATCTCGGTGCCGCGCAGCGCCGCCGCCGTGTCGGTGGTGAAAAACGGGTTGCCGGTACCGGCGGCAAAAATGACGATCTTGCCCTCTTCCAGGTAACGCATGGCCTTGCCGCGGATGTAGGGTTCCACTACCTGTTCAATGTTGAGCGCCGATTGCACCCGGCTATTCAGGCCGCCGCGGCGCATGGCATCCTGCAAGGCCAGCGCATTCATTACGGTGGCGAGCATGCCCATGTAGTCGGCCGTGGCCCGGTCCATCCCGGCGGCGGCGGGGGCTACGCCGCGAAAAATGTTGCCGCCGCCGATCACCACTGCGATCTCCAGGCCCATGGCGGCCACCACGGCGATCTCGGCGACGATCCAGTCTATGGTCGTTCGATTGATGCCGTAGGCATCCTTGCCCATCAGGGCTTCGCCCGAGAGCTTGAGCAGGATGCGCTTGTACGCTGGCGCTGAGGGCACGGCGCTCAACCCGCGGCGGCTTTGGCCTGTGCCGCCACTTCGGCGGCGAAATCGCCGGACTTCTTCTCTATGCCCTCGCCCACGACGAAAAACTTGTAGCTGATCAGCTTGGCGCGCTTCGCGGCGAGCATCTTTTCCACCGTCAGCTTGCCGTCCTTGATGAAGGCCTGGCCGAGCAAAGTGATTTCGCCAAGAAATTTATTCAGACCGCCTTCGACCATTTTTTCCGCGATATTGGCGGGTTTGCCCGATTCCTGGGCACGCGCGACGAGCACATCGCGTTCGCGCGCGAGCACCGCGGGAGCCACCTCGGCGCGGGACAGGAACTGCGGTTTGGCGAAAGCAATGTGCATGGCGAGGTCCTTGCCGACTTCGTCTTCGCCGTCGAACTCGACCAGCACGCCGATCTTGACACCGTGCAGGTACTGGGCCAGCTTGGCTCCGGTCTGCACGCGGTGAAAGCGGCGGATCCTGAGATTCTCGCCGATTTTCTGCACCAGGGCCTGGCGCTTCGCCTCGACCGTGCCGCCCTCCAGGCTGAGCGCAGAGAGTGCCGCCACATCGGCCGGATTGTGTTTTGCCACCAGTTGCGCCAGTGCGGAGGCGAAATCGAGAAAATCTGCGTTCTTGGCCACGAAATCGGTTTCGCAATTGACCTCTACCAATGCGGCGCATTTGCCGTCGTCGGAAAGGTAGGCGCCGATCACGCCTTCGGCCGCGACGCGCCCGGCGGCCTTGTTCGCTTTGGCGCCGCTCTTCACCCGCAACAGGTCTTCAGCGGATTTCAGGTCGCCGCTGGTCTCGACCAGGGCTTTCTTGCACTCCATCATGCCCAGACCGGTGATCTCGCGCAGCTCCCTTACCATGGCTGCGGTAACTTCTGCCATTTATTCGCTCCTAGTGTCCGTTACAAAACCATAGGGAAACATTGCCTCCTGTTTCCCTATGTCAGGGGCCGTATCAGTCACCCTGAAACAGCCTCTTGAAGTTCAAAAAAAGGGGCTTGCGCCCCTGTTGCATGGCGCTGCCGGTCCGGCTCAGCCAGCCGATGCTTCGTGCGTATCCACTT
>DAIRFM010000173.1:0-4788 GCA_036795025.1 Burkholderiales bacterium
GGTGCTGACGCCGAGTCCGCGCAGCTTGCCGGCATTGATGAGCGGCATTACCGCGATGGGGCTGGCGTAGAACAGCGCGAGTTCGCCGGAGATTACGCTGATCATGCCCTGGCCGGTGCCCTTGTAGAGCACCTGCGGCATATCGACTCCGGCCATGATCCTGAACAGTTCATGGGCAAGATGCGGAACGGTGCCCTTGCCCGACGACGCGACGATCAGGCTGCCCGGTTTCGCTTTGGCGAGCGCAATGAGTTCCTTCACGTTTTTCGCCGGCACTGACGGATGAACGATCAGCATGCTGGGACCCTCCACGAGACGCGAGATCGGCGCGAGATCGCGCAGCGTGTCGAACGGCAACTTTATGAACATGCTCGGGTTGGTCGCAAGCGCAGCCGGCGTTATCACTATGGTGTAGCCGTCCGGAGCGGACTTTGCGGCAAGGGCGACGCCGATGACGGTGCTCGCGCCGGCGCGGTTATCGACCACCACCTGCTGGCCGAGCGCTTCGCTGAGCTTCGGCGCCAGGATGCGCGCCAGGATATCGCTGGTGCCGCCGGGCGTCGAGGGCACCACCAGCCTGATCGTCCGCGCCGGATAATCCTGTGCCGGCGCGCACTGGGCGCTCATCCCGATCAGCACCAGCGACACCATGAGTGTGCTTCTCGTCATAGCGATCCTCCCCTGTATACGGCGTATCATAACGCCGGCACGCATACCGCATGATGGCCCGACGTGCCTTACTTTACTTAATTCGACGGGAGGCGACATGACCACAAGATTTGCGCAAGTGCTTTATCTTAGCGCGTTGGCAGCAATGATCGCCGTGGGCGCAAGCCGCGCGGCCGATCTCGATCCCAAAGCAGTGACCTACATACCGGTGGACAAGATACAGTGGAAAGAGAATGCCGCCGGCACCAATGCTAACGCCATCCTGTACGGCGATTTGAGCAAGCCGGGTCCCTATGCTTATTTCGTCAAATGGAAGGCCGGCAACATGAGCCGGCCGCACTTCCATCCGAACGATCGCTTCATCGCGGTGTTATCGGGCACCTGGTGGGTCGGCAGCGGGCCGAAATTCGATCCGGACGCAACCGTCCCGATGCCGGCCGGAACTTATGTCGTGCACTATGGAAAAGGCATACATTATGACGGCGCCAAGCAGGGCGACGCCATCCTTCTGATCCACGGCATGGGCCCGGCCACCTCCACCCCGGCGGAGCAGAAATGACCTGATTCCGGATTCGCGTGCCGCCGCGCTACTTGCTCGTCAGCGGCGGCGCCGTGTCGGGCGGCAGCGCCACTTCGTGCGCGAACAGCGTCATCCCAAATCACTCCGACCCGTTATCCTGCACGCCGGCTTTTTCCCTGCTGCGCCGCCTGCATCGCATGCCACAGCCTCGAGGGCGTCAGCGGCATGTCGAGATGCTGCACGCCCAGCGGCCGCAGCGCGTCAATGACCGCGTTGACGAGCGCGGGCAGCGAAGCGGTGCAGCCGGACTCGCCCATGCCCTTGACGCCGAGCGGGCTGACCTTGCTCGGCGTGGGATGTTCTGCTCCGCGCAGCTCGCGCAGCAGCCCGGCGCGCGGCATGTAATAGTCCATGAAACTCGCGGCCAGCGGCTGCCCCGATTCGCGGTCGTACACCACGTGCTCGCCGAATACCTGGCCGGCGCCCTGCACCACGCCGCCGTGCAACTGGCCCTCGACGATTGCGTGGTTGATGACAACGCCGCAATCATCGACGGCGCAATAAGAAACGATTTGCGTGGCGCCGGTCTCGGCATCGACTTCGACCTCGGCAATGTGGCAGCCGTTGGGGAAGGTGGAGCCGAACTTGCCTTCGGCAGTGAGGCTCAGCGGCTTAGACTTCGCGAGCTCGGCCAGCTTGACGGTGCGACGCGATTCGCCCGAACGGAATTCGCCATTGGCGTAGGCTATCTGCGAGGGCTCGAGTTTCAGTTCGAGCGCGGCCAGCGCCTTGCCGTGCTCGATCAGCTTCTGCGCCGCGAGATAGCACACGCTGCCGGCGCCCACCGTAGTGCGCGAGCCGCCGGTGTGATTGCCCTGCAGCAGCTTATCCGGCGCGCACTGCACCACCTTGACTTGCGCGTGCGGCAGGCCGAGTGCGTCCGCCACGATCATCGCGAGCGTCGTCTCATGGCCGTGTCCCTGTGCCTTGGAAACCGTATAGACGGTGACGACGCCGCTCGCGTCGAGTTGCAGCTCGATCTCGTCTTTCGGCGCGTTGCCGGCGCCGGTGGGCTCGATCACGGTCGAGATGCCGATGCCGCGGAGCTTGCCTGCCGCCGCCGACTGCGCGCGGCGCACGGCAAAGCCCTGCCAGTCGGCGAGCTTCAGCGCCTGTTCCAGCAGGCCCGGCAGGTCCGCATTCTCGTAGACTGAACCGGTCGGCGTCTTATACGGGAATGCCTCCGGCGGGATGAAGTTGCGCCGCCGCAGCTCCGCTGCATCGACGCCGAGCTCGGCCGCCGCCTGATTGACCAGGCGCTCGACCACGTAGGCGATGTCCGGGCGCCCGGCGCCGCGGTACGCCCCAACCGGCGTGGTGTTGGTGAGCGGAACCCGGTAGGTCGCATACAAAGCGGGAATGCGATACACACCCGTCATGCAGGTGGTGGTGTTGCGGATATGGCCCATCGCCCCCGGCGCCAGATAAGCGCCCATGTCGTTGACCCAGGTGAGCCGCATCGCCAGAAATTTCCCGCCGCGGTCGAGCGCGAGCTCGCCGCTGATGATGTTGTTGCGCCCGTGGTTGTCAGTCAGGAAGCCTTCCACGCGCGATGAAACCCACTTGACCGGCTTGCCGGCCGCTTTCGCGGCGATCATCAGCGCGCAGTACTCGGGATACGCCGGCGTGCGCTGGCCAAAACCGCCGCCGACATCGCGCGTTTCGAATTTGAGTTTGTCTTCCGCAACTTTCGTGTAAGACGACATCATCTTGCGCAAGGTGGTAACGCCCTGCATGCATACGTTGAACGAGTACTCGCCGCTCGTCGCGTCGTAGGCGACCAGGCACGCGCGCGGCTCCATCGGACTGGGCGAGACGCGGGTAGACTCGACCTTGAGCCGCGTCACGTGCGCGGCCCTGGCGAACGCCGCTTCGACCTCCTGCGCGTTTCCGGTCTCGGTTTCGAACGCCAGATTGCCCGGCACGTCGTCGTGCAGTTGCGGCGCGCCCGGCGCAAGCGCCTCTTCCGCCTGGACCACGCACGGCAGATCGCGGTATTCGACCTCGACCAGTTCGGCTGCGTCCTGGGCTGCAGCGGCGCTCTCCGCCACCACCAGCGCCAGCGCCTCACCGACGAAACGCACCTTGCCGTGCGCGAGCACCGGCCGCTCCGGCGCCCGCGCCTTCATGCCGTTACGTCCGGGAAACGTCAACGCATGCGGCGCCCTGACGTAGCCAGCGCGCACCGCATCGACCCCGGTCAAGACATGCTTCACGCCGGGATGTTCGAGCGCCCGCGCGACGTTCACCGCGACGATTTGCGCGTGTGCCCGGTCCGAGCGCACGAAATATCCATAAAGCTGCCCCGGCGCATTCCAATCGGCGGCGTATTTTCCGGCGCCGGTGATGAGGCGGAAATCCTCCACCCTGTTGCCGCGATGGTGATGCGAAGCCTGAGTGTCCACGATGATTGCATTCCCCGAATCAGAATTGGAAGCCTGATGGTAAACCGGTTGGGCGCAGGCTGTCCAAGCTTCCCGCTTTGGAGTAGATTTCTGGTGATTGCATCGGGGTTCATCTTGGCATTGATTTCCTTGGCGTCCTTCGCGGTGAAAATCGTTTTCTAGGCTGAAAGGTCCCGCTGCATTGTGAACAAACCGACGCCAGCCGCATCCGCATACGCCGCCCACTCGCTTCAACGCGAACGCATTACGAGCGTCACGCTCGTCGTGCTGTGCCAGGTTTTCCACATGCTGACTTTCAGCGGCATCGCACTCCTGCTGCCGCTGATCCGCGCCGACCTGCAGATAAGCTTCTCGCAGGCCGGCATGCTCTCCGCTGCCGTCACATTGACCTATGCGATCGGGCAGATTCCGGCGGGCTATCTCTCGGACCGGTTCGGCCCCAAACGCCTGTTCTTCATCGGGCTATTCGGCTGGTCGGCGCTTTCGCTGAGCCTGGGACTGGTCCACTCGTTCTGGCTCGCGGTGCTCAACCTGCTCGCGGCCGGCGCGTTTCGGGCGCTGCTGTTCGCGCCGGGACTCTCGCTGCTGGCGGCGTGGTTCCCGCCCGAGCGCCGGGCGACGGCGATAAGCCTGTACATGGTGGGCGGTTTCTGCGGCACTGTCGTGCTGTCCCTCATCGGCCCGCTGCTCGCAAATTACCTGGGCTGGCGCCCGACGTTCATCGGTTTTGCGCTCCTGGGCATAGTCAGCGCACTGGTGTTCCGCTCCCTCGCCACAGAGAAGGCGCGCACGCAAACCGGTCCGCACATCGGCATGCTCGATGCCTTGCAACTCTTCCGGCACCGGATCCTGTGGGTTTGCAGCGCGATCCAGTTTGTCCGCTTCAGCGCCGTTACCGCGTTCAACTTCTGGCTGCCATCTCTGCTCGTGGCCGATCGCGGGCTCTCCGTGCAGACTGCCGGCCTGGTGGTAGCGATGAGCGCGACATTCACGGCGCCGTCGAACACGCTCGGCGGCTACGTGTCCGACCGCCTGAAGAACCCGCCGCTCGTGATCGGCGGGGCGCTCGCCATCCTCGCCTGCACCTCCACGCTGCTCGTCGTGGTCGAATCGATTCCGCTACTGCTGCTCGTC
>DAIRFM010000174.1:0-4786 GCA_036795025.1 Burkholderiales bacterium
CAGACCTTGCACGCCGGATCCTTGGACAGCCTGACCGAGCGCCACTCCATGCTCAGGCAATCGAGCAGCAGCAAGCGGCCGTTGAGCGACTCGCCCGTGCCGGCAAGCAGCTTCAAGGCTTCGGCCGCCTGCACTGCGCCGATGATGCCGGTGAGCGGCGCGAACACCCCCATCACCGCGCAGCGCGTCTCCTCGGGTTCGGTGTCTTCCGGAAACAGGCAGTTGTAACAGGGCGCCTCGGCGCGGCGCAGGTCAAACACGCTTACCTGCCCGTCGAAGCGCACGCTGGCTCCCGATACCAGCGGCTTGCGGTATTTCACGCAGGCGCGATTGACCGCGTGGCGGGTGGCGAAATTGTCGGAGCAGTCGAGCACGACGTCGGCGCTCGCGACAAGCTGGGCCAGCCTTTCGCCTTCCAGGCGCTCGGGGATCGCGGTAACCTCGACCTCCGGGTTGAGTTGCGCCAGGGTATCCTTGCCCGAGTAGGCTTTTGCCCGGCCCACCGCCGCCGTGGTATGCAGGATCTGGCGCTGCAGATTGGTGAGATCGACAGAATCGCCATCGGCGAGCGTGATGCGTCCGGTGCCGCCCGAGGCGAGATACATGGCCGCAGGGGAGCCCAGGCCGCCGGCGCCGATCACCAATGCATGTGCGGCCAGCAGCTTTTCCTGGCCCTCGATGCCGATCTCAGGCAGCAGGATATGCCTGCTGTAGCGCAGCAACTGGTCATCGTTCACGGCGGGTGACGGGGGAAGGGTGATGGATGAGGGGGAAAAACATCGGGCGGAACCGGGAGACGAATGTTTCACCGGTCACGCATTACCCGTCCGCCGAATCAGTTTTTCTGAATGATCTGCAGGCCCTTCAGCATGTTCACGGCCTGGGTAAGCTGGAAGTCCTTGTCCGAGCCGAATTCAATGGGCTTAGGCGGTTCCTCGCCATTCTCGCTCTTCGGCTTGCTACTGGGCTGCGCCACCGGCTTGGCCAGCGCGGCTCCGGCTGCCTTGTCCTTGTCATTGGTCAGGTGCTTGTCCAGATCTGCTTCGCGCAGAAACGAGCGGCTCTCGGTCCCGGGTTCTTCGACGACGATGTCCGGCGTGATGCCCTTGGCCTGGATCGAGCTGCCGCTGGGCGTGTAATACCGCGCGGTGGTCAGCTTGATCGCCGTGTTGTTGCCCAGCGGCATGATGGTCTGCACCGAACCCTTGCCGAAAGTCTGGGTGCCCATGATCAAGGCGCGCTTGTGGTCCTGCAGTGCGCCCGCCACGATTTCCGAGGCCGAGGCCGATCCGCCGTTCACCAGCACCACCATGGGCACGGTCTTGACCGCGGCCGGCAGGTTCTTCAGATAGTCGTCGTGGGTGCCGCGCAGATAGTCCTCGGTGCTGGCGAGGTACTTGCGCTTGGCATCCTCGGTACGGCCGTCGGTCGTGACCACGATCGCCTTGGACGGCAGGAAGGCGGCGGAAATGCCGACTGCGCCGTTGAGCAATCCGCCGGGATCGTTCCTGAGGTCCAGCACCAGGCCCTTCAGCTGGCCGTCCTTGTACAGCGTGTTGATGTGCCGCACCATGTTTTCACCGGAATGCTCCTGGAACTGGACCACGCGCAGGTAGCCGTAGCCCGGTTCGATGACTTTGGACTTGACGCTTTGCACCTTGATCACCTCACGCACCAGGGTGAACTCCAGCGGCTTGGTTTCGCCCTTGCGCAGCACGGTGAGCTTGATCGAGGTCTTGGCCTTGCCGCGCATGCGTTTGACCGCGTCGTTCAGGCTCATGCCCTTCACCGGTGTTTCGTCCAGCTTGATGATCAGGTCGCCCGTCTTGATGCCGGCGCGGAAGGCCGGGGTGTCTTCGATCGGGGAAACCACCTTGACGAACCCGTCCTCCATGCCGACTTCGATGCCCAGGCCGCCGAATTCGCCTTGCGTGCCGACCTGCAGTTCGCGATAGGCGTCGTTGTCGAGGTAGGCGGAGTGCGGATCCAGGCCCGTAAGCATGCCGTTGATGGCCTCGGAGATGAGCTTCTTGTCCTCGACCGGCTCGACGTAATTGCTTTTGATCGCGCCGAACACCTCGGCGAACGAGCGCAGTTCCTCGACCGGGAGCGGCGAGCGAGCGCCTTCTTTCTGGGCGATGGCCGAAAAATTGAGGGAAAGCAACACCCCTGCCAGCGCTCCCAGCAGAACCAGCCCGACCTTCTGTAACTTGCTTTTCATGACCTGCTCCACCCTTCTACTTCAAAGATACCCAGCGCAACGGATCGAAGGCTTTGCCTTGATACCGAATTTCGAAGTATAAACCGGAATCCGGGTTGCCGCCGCTATTACCGACCGTGGCCACCGCGTCGCCGGTCCTGACCGAATCGCCCACCTGTTTGAGCAGCGCCTCGTTGTTGCCGTAGATGGTGAGGTAGCTCTGGCCGTGGTCGATGATCATCAGATTGCCGAAGCCGCGCATCCACTCGGCGAACACCACGCGCCCGGCGGCGACCGCGCGCACCTCCTGACCGCTGGCGCTGCGGATGAACAAACCCTTCCAACTCAGGCCGCTGTCACTACGTGGAGTGCCGAAGCGGTTGATTAGTTCCCCGCGGGTGGGCAGTCTGAGCTTGCCTTTGAGCGCGGCGAACGCTCCGGCGTCGCGACCCGACTCGGGCAGTTTGTCGTTGCGCCGCCCGCCGGCGCTCGGGGAAATCACTTTTCCCAACTCCTCGACCAGGCGCGACAGACGCGCCTGGTCGTGCTGCAACGACTTGATTTCGCGGCGCTGCGAACGGATCTGCGTCGCCAGCCTGGCGAGCACCTTGCGCCGTTCCGCCTGCTGCGCCAACAGTTCCTTGCGGCCTTCGCGCTGCTGCGTCTCCAGTTCGGCCAGTTCGGTGCTCTTGCCGCGCGCCTCACGCGCGAGTTGCGCTAGCCCGGCGAGGTTATTGCGCAGTGCGCGGATGAAATCGGCCTGGGCGCGCGAGATGTAGCTGTAATAGTGCAGATCGCGCGCGGTCTGATTCGGGTCGCGGCCGGACAAAAGCAGTCTCAGGTAGTCCTGCTGACCGGAGGCATAACGCATGGCCAATAGCTGACTGAGCCGGCTCTGTTGCGCGGCGATACCCGCCTCCAGCGCGCGTGACCGCTCGCCTACGCGGATGAGGTCGGCCCGCACCCCCCGCTGCTGCATGCCGATATTGTGCAGCACGCGATTGGCCTCCGATACGCCGTGTTCCGACGCGCGCAGCGCATCGCTCGCTTCCGACCGGTTTTCCTCGGCGCCGGCCAGATTTTTTTTCAGCGTTTCGATGCGGCCGTGCAGCGCGTCCAGCTCGGCCTTGTCGGCGGCGTACGCCGGAATCAGGGCGATCAGGGTGATAACAAGAAACAGCTTCCCGCCGCACAGAACCCCGGGGGCGCGCTGAAACAGCGTTTCGCTTCCCCCTGTGCGCGGCCCTGAATTCAAGCCTTCGCCTTGCCCTGGCTCGCTACCGCTTGCATGGCTTTTTCGACCTCGGCCGGATCGCCCAGATAGTAGTGGCGGATAGGCTTGAGGACGTCGTCCAGCTCGTAGACCAGCGGCACGCCGGTAGGGATATTGAGGCCGACGATGTCCTGATCGCTTACCTTGTCGAGGTACTTGACCAGCGCCCGCAGCGAGTTGCCGTGCGCGGCGATGAGGACGCGCTTGCCGGCGCGGATGTCCGGGGCGATGGCTTGGTTCCAGTAGGGCAGCACGCGCGCCACCGTGTCCTTGAGGCATTCGGTCAACGGCACCTGGCTCGACGCGAGCCCGCGGTAGCGCGGGTCGCCGCCAGGGCAGCGCGCATCGTCCGGGGCGAGCGCGGGCGGAGGGACATCGTAGCTGCGCCTCCAGGCGAGCACCTGTCGTTCGCCGAACTTGGCCGCCGTTTCGGCTTTGTTCAGGCCCTGCAGCGCGCCGTAGTGGCGCTCGTTCAGGCGCCAGGAATGCAGCACCGGTATCCACATCAGATCAAGCTGCTCGAGCGCGAGCCACAGGGTCTTGATGGCGCGCTTGAGCACCGAGGTGTGAGCCAGGTCGAACACAAAACCCGCATCTCGCATGAGTTCGCCGGCCCTTTTCGCCTCTTCGACGCCTTTTTCGGTCAGATCCACGTCGGTCCAGCCGGTGAAGCGGTTTTCCTTGTTCCAGACGGACTCGCCGTGCCTGAGCAGAATGACTTTTTTCATTGAGATCCTTTTTTACCGTACGATAAGCTCGCGAATATTTTATAATATTCCTTTGTTCGAAACCGTGAACGGGCCGCCTTCGGGCGGGATATTTTCGATCTGATCGATAACCATAAGCCCATTCGGCAGGCTTCGCGCACACTCTAGCCGGTCGATCTGATGGGCGAAATTCTCTGCGCTATTCCGGCCAAACATTAGGAGCAGGCGTGAAATTCGTATTGGACAATATTTTTCTCATTGCGGTCGCATTCGTCAGCGGCGCGATGCTGGTCTGGCCGCTGGTGCGGCGCGGCGCAGGCGGTCCCTCGGTCAATACGCTGGAGGCGACGCAGATGATCAACCGGCAGGATGCCCTGGTGCTGGACGTGCGCGAGCAGGCGGAATTCGCGCAGTCGCATATCCTCAACGCGCGCGGGCTGCCTTTGTCGCAGATCGAGGCGCGCTTCGGCGATATCGAGAAATTCAAGGACAAGCCGGTAATCGTGTACTGTGCCACCGGCAATCGCTCCAGCGCGGCCGCGGCAGCGCTGCGCAAGCATGGCTTTTCCAACGTGTTCAATCTGAGCGGCGGCTTTGGGGCCTGGC
>DAIRFM010000175.1:0-4784 GCA_036795025.1 Burkholderiales bacterium
CATCGAGTCGATACCGGAAAAGATGGAGCTGAAGTTCGAATGTTACGCCGCGATCGAGGCCGCCTACGCCGGGGGGCCGGTACTCGCCTCCAACACCTCGGCGCTGGACCTGGAGGCGCTGGCGCGGCCGCTCAAGCACCCCGGGCGTTTTCTCGGCATCCACTATTTCATGCCCGCGGATGTGAACACCATCGTCGAAGTCGCGCCGGTGCGCGCAACTTCGCCGGCGGCGACGGACACGGCGGTAAGGCTGCTCGAAGCCGCCGGCAAGAGCGTGGTGCGCCTGAAGCGCGCGGTGCCCGGGTTGCTGATCAACCGGCTGCAGCACGCCATCCTGCACGAGGCCTATTACCTGATCGACGAAGGCGTCGCCACCGCGGAGGAAATCGACCGCTGCGCGCGCGAAATGCTCGCCCCGCGCATGTGCATCACCGGCCTGATCGAGCAAAAAGACATCAGCGGCCTCGATACCCATGCCTTGGCGCAGCAGGCGCTGGTGCCGGTGCTGCACCACGGCGACCAGCCGCGGCGCGCGCTGCAGGACCTCTACGCCGCGGGACACCTCGGCATCAAGAGCGGCAAGGGCTTCTACGACTGGAGCGGCAAGGACCCCGAGCGGGTCAAGGCCGAGGCCGCGCGCAAACTCACCGAATTGCTCGCCTATCTGAAGCAGCACGGGTAGGCGGCCGCGGCACTGCCCAGCGTTGTGCATGTGCATGGCCATGGTTACCTCTCCTTTCGCGATGCGCGGGTACAGGGGAAGCGCTTCTTGATGAAAACCTGGCTGATCAAGCGCTTCGGCCTGAGCTGATGCCGGGACCCGGAAACCCTTGCTGACACGAACCCATTGGCCCGCGGTGTGGGCCGCCATTGCCGCCGGCATCGTCGCCGCCGCCTACGTCGGCAAGCTGCCGCCGGCGATTCCCCTGCTGCGCGAAGAATTCCGCTTGTCGCTGGTCGCGGCCGGCTGGGTCAACTCGACGTTCAACACGCTGGCGGTCACCACCGCGGTGTTCTTCGGCGCGCTCGCCGGCCGCTACGGCGCGCTGCGCTGCTGTGGCGCAGGGCTCGTCGCCTTGATGCTGGGCGGGCTGCTCGGCGCGGCCGCGCCGAGCGAGACCGTGCTGTTCGCTTCGCGCATCGTCGAAGGCGCGGGTTTTATCGCCATCGCGGTGTCGGCACCGACGCTGATCGTCGCGGCCAGCGCGCCGCGAGAGCGCAACCTGACCCTGGGGTTGTGGAGCACCTACCTGCCCTTCGGCGCCAGCCTGACCCTGCTCGCGAGCCCGGTCCTGCTGGGTTCTCTGGGCTGGCGCGGCTTCTGGCTGGTGATCGTGCTGATGACGCTCGTGTGCATGGCGGCGCTCATGCGATCGCAGGGCGCATATGGCGTAGCGCGGAGAGGCGCCGCGCACACGCTCGCGAGCATGGTCCAGGCGCTGCGCCAGCCCGGGCCCTGGTGGCTGGCGCTCGGTTTCGGCTGCTACACCCTGATGTTCTACGCGATGATGGTCTGGCTGCCCACTTTCCTGGTGCAGGAGCGCGGCGCCTCGGTCACGGCCGCGGCGCTCCTGACCGCTTTGGTAGTCGCCGTCAATGTAGGCGGCAACCTGCTCGGCAGCTGGTTGGTCCATCGCGCCGCGCCGCGCGGCCATGTGATCAGCCTCGCTTTCCTCGTCATGGCGGCGTGCGCATGCGGCATTTTCTCTTCCGCGTTGTCCGATTCGCTGCGCTCCATTTTGTGCATGCTCTTTATGTTCGCCGGCGGGACAATCCCCGCGGCGGTGCTCTCGGGGTCGCAAATCTACGCGCGCGACGCGAGCCAGATCAGCAGCATCCAGGGCTTGATCGTGCAGCTTGCGCAGCTCGGCCCTTTCTTCGGCCCGCCCCTGATCGCGGCGGTGGTGTCAGGCGCCGGCAGCTGGGAAGCCGCGCTGTGGGTGCTGCTCGCCGCGGCCGCCCTGGGCACGCTGTTCGGCCAGCTTGCCGCTCGCACCGAGCGCACGCTCACGCGCCCCGCGGCCGCGGTTGCCTGAAAAGCGCCAGTTGGCGCCGGCTCAGGCCGGCTTGGCCTGGGCTAATTTGGTCCGGTCGAGCATGGTCATGGCCGAAGTGATCAGTGTGGCCATGTCTCCCATGTTGGCGGGAACGATGAGGGTGTTGTTGGTCTTGGCCAGGTAGGCGAAGGCGTTGACGTACTGCTCGGCGACTTTGAGGTTGGCCGCTTGCTGCCCGCCCTCCTTGGCGAGCGACGCCGCCACCGCAGTCACCGCGGCGGCGGTCGCCTCGGCGATCAGCCGGATCGAGGTGGCGTCGCCCTGCGCCTTGTTGATCACCGCGGCCTTGGCGCCCTCGGATTTGAGGATGGCGGCCTGCTTTTCGCCCTCGGCGATGTTGATCTCCTGCTGTTTCTGGCCTTCGGACTTCGCGATCAGCGCGCGCTTCTCGCGCTCGGCCGTGATCTGCGCCTGCATCGCGCGCAGGATGGTCTCCGGCGGGGTGATGTTCTTGATCTCGTAGCGCAGCACCTTCACCCCCCAGGAGCGCCCGGCCTCGTCCAGCACCGACACCACCTGGCGGTTCATCTCGTCGCGGCTCTCGAAGGTCTTGTCCAACTCCATCTTGCCGATCTCGCTGCGCAGCGCCGTCTGCGCCAACTGGGTGATGGCCGCGATGTAATTGGACGAGCCGTAGGAGGCCAGGCGCGGGTCGGTCACCTGGAAATAGATGACGCCGTCCACCGACAGCTGGGTGTTGTCCCGGCTGATACATACCTGCTCGGGCACGTCCAGCGGCACCTCCTTCAACGAGTGGGTGTAGGCGATGCGGTCGACGAAAGGCACGATCACGTTCAGCCCGGGCGGCAGGATGGCGTGGAACTTGCCCAGACGCTCCACGATCCAGGCGCTCTGCTGCGGCACCACGCGCACGCCTTCGATGACGAATACGATCGCCACGGCGAGAATGAAAAACGGAATGGTGAAACCGCGCGTCTGCTCGAACTGCGAAATGGCGATGGTGGCGATGAGGACAGCGATGAACTTCGGGAACATGGGTATTCTCCCTTGCAATTCGTTTACGGATCGTGGAATTCTGGGCGGTCGCGCGGGGACTTGCATCGCTGCACCTTAAGGTTTCTTATTTGCTACCTTGAGCGTATTGCCGTCCACGGCATGGATGAACAGCACCTGGCCGTGATCGAACTCGCGCTCGCCTTCGACCTCGGCATCCCACAGCGTGTTGCGATACTTCACCCGCGCCACGCCTTGTTCCCGGTTCACCCAGGCATCGAGCGTGACCGCTTGACCGACGTCGAGCGACGCCATGTCGGGCTGCAGGGTCTTGCGGCGTTGCCGCACCCAAAGCACGCCGGCGACCGCCACCGCCGAAGAGCACAATGCCTCCAGCCAGAACCCCAGGCCGAACCAGGCCGTGGCCGAGCCGGCGAACGCCGCGATGCCGAGGACCAGCAGGAAAAACGTGCCGGTGACCAGTTCGGCGATGACCAGCACGAATCCGGCGGCGAGCCAGACCAGATAAGTTTCCATGAGTTTCCCGAACAACCACCTGGCTGGCATCATAGCTCAATATGCCGCATGCCGGAATCGCGTCGCCGCCATCGGGCAGCTACGCTATCATGTGCGCAGGGGCGATGAAGTACTGAAGCGAAACAGCTGAACGACAGGAGACACGGATGAAACCCGATAACAGCGTCCGCCGCGAAGCCGGCGCTCTGGCAGGCATCGTTCCCAGCGTCAACCTCTCGGCCGAAGCCGGCCGGATGGATTTTTACGAGCGCGCCCGCAGCCGCCACCTCGCTCCGCTATGGCGCGTGCTGCACGGGCTGGTCACGGACCAGCCGGCGCCGCGTTGCGTGCCCGCCATGTGGCGCTACGCCGAGATACGGCCGTACCTGATGGAGGCGTGCAAGCTGATCTCGACCGAGGAAGCCGAGCGCCGCGTCATGGTGCTGGAGAACCCGGGGCTGCCGGGCGAGTCGCGCATCACCCAAAGCCTGTTCGCCGGACTGCAGATCATCCTGCCGGGCGAGATCGCGCCCGCGCACAAGCATGTGGCCTCGGCGCTCCGGTTCATCATCGAAGGGCACAAGGCCTACACCGCGGTCGCGGGCGAGCGCACCATGATGGAACCGGGCGATTTCGTGATCACCCCGTCCATGACCTGGCACGACCACGGCAACGAGAGCAACGCGCCCATGGTCTGGCTCGACGGCCTGGACATGCACATCGTCAATCTGATGTGCGCGAGCTTTCGCGAAGGCTATCCGGGCAAGGTCCACCCGCTGGACCGCCCGGAAGGCGCGGCCATGGCCGAAGCGGGCCACAACCTGCTACCGGTCGACCAGGTCTACGGTTCGCAGACTTCGCCGATATTCAACTACCCCTTCCGCCGCACGCGCGAGGCGCTGGACCAGCTTGCGCGTTTTCGCGCCGCCGACGCCTGGCACGCCTACAAGATGAAGTACATCAACCCGGTCAATGGCGGCTGGGCCATGCCGACGATATCGACCTGGATGCAGCTCATCCCCAGGGGATTCAAGACCGCGTCCTATCGCTCCACCGACAGCGCGGTATTCACCGTGGTCGAGGGCACAGGCTCGAGCAAGATCGGCGGGGAGACCTTCGACTGGGGTCCGCACGACATCTTAGTCGCGCCGAGCTGGGTCGCGCACGAACACACGGCCTCGAGCGACGCGCTGGTTTTCATCTACTCGGACCGGGTGGTGCAGGAGAAACTCGACTTCTGGCGGGAGGAGAAAGCGG
>DAIRFM010000176.1:0-4746 GCA_036795025.1 Burkholderiales bacterium
GATGAAGAAGACTAGAAACAACAGCGAGAAATTGCTCGTCATTGACCCCAAATATGTTTGAGATTTCCGACGAGCACCACGCCTGAGAGTTGGCTTCGAATGCAGGCAGCGGTCGATCTCTGGGAGCTTGAGCGGGATTCGAAGCGGTATCAGCATATTAAGCCGGTGGCGGCTTATCGGCCTCGTTGTAGCCGCTGATGGCCATTGACGGCTAGGCAGCCTGCTTGCCCTGTGCGTGCCGCTCGGTGAGCAGGTACAGCACATACTGGTTGAGGCTCACGCCCTGCGCTTTCGCCGCCTTCGCCATCTCCGCGTTCAGGCGCTTTGGCACGCGCATGAGGAATTTGCCGCTGTAAGCCATTTCGTCCGCCGGCTTGGACGGCGCCGGAATCGCCCGCTTCATGCTTTTGGCGGCCTTGATCCACGTGCCGATGGCGTCGTGCGCCTCGCGGATCGCCTCGGCTTCGGTCTTGCCCCATGCGTTGCAGCCCGCGAGATCGGAAACGACAGCGATATAGCCTTCGTCCTCGTCGCTCCAGAACACTTCAATCGGATACTTCGTCATCTTCGCCTCCGTACTTGTCCATCATCCTGATCAGCTGCCTCGCCTGGTAGAGCGGGATATATCCACTGCGGTTCTGGAAGTTGAGCAGGTCAGGCTCATCCGCCCGTTCAAAGGCGCGGTGCGATCCCTGTCCGCCTTATGGGTGAATCCCGGGCGTTCTGCGACATTGCAGGCATCCTCGAAACCGACCGCTTTTGGGCTGGCCCGGATCGACGCCAGCAGCTTTTCGCGCTTGGTCTTGGTTATGGTGAATTATGTCATTCCGAGGCCGTCCCCCAAGGGGACTTCCTCCGGGGCGCAGGCCGAGGAATCTGCTTTTAGATTAATGCAACAGCAGATTCCTCGCTTTGCTCGGAATGACAATGTTATAGGCCGATTCCTCGCTGCGCTCGGAATGACATTTTCGGGTTTGGTCATGCTGAAATACCCGCTTGACCGTCTATGTGGCAACGCAGCATAAAAGAGGATATAGTCGCTTTCCTTTCGCAGCCTTTCCGAGTTTACCCATGACTTCAATCGCCGCCGCCGGCATCGGATCGAGCGCCAAATCCTCGCTGACGATACTGAGCCTCGCCGCGCTCGGCGTCGTCTACGGCGACATCGGCACCAGCCCGCTGTACGCGTTCAAGGAGGCGCTCAACGGCCCGCACGGCCTGCCATTCACCGAGGCGAACGTGCTCGCGGTGCTGTCGATGCTGTTCTGGGCTATCGCGCTGATCGCTTCCCTGAAATACATCAGCATCGTGCTGCGCTTCGACAACGGCGGCGAAGGCGGCATACTCGCCCTCCTCGCGCTCGCTTTGCGCCTGACGCGCGAGCATCCGCGCCTTTCCTGGACGGTGGCGATGCTCGGCATCTTTGGCGCGTCGCTGTTCTACGGCGACGCGATCATCACACCCGCAATCTCGGTGCTCTCCGCGGTCGAAGGGATTTCGGTGGCCACACCCGCCTTCGAGCGCTGGATTGTGCCGATCACGATTACGGTCCTGGTCGGCTTGTTTGCCATCCAAAGCCGCGGCACAGGTGCGCTGGGCAAGCTCTTCGGTCCGATTATGGTCATTTGGTTCCTTACGCTTGCCGCGCTCGGCGCAGTCTCGATTGCGCAAACGCCCGCCGTGCTCACGGCACTCGACCCAAGGCACGCGCTGGTCTTCGCCTGGAAATCGCCCGGGCTCACCTTTCTTGTGCTCGGCGCGGTGTTCCTCGCCCTTACCGGGGCGGAGGCGCTGTACGCCGACATGGGCCACTTCGGCGCGAAGCCGATCCGGCTGGCGTGGTTCGGGCTGGTATTTCCCGCGTTGATCATCAACTACTTTGGCCAGGGAGCGCTGGTGCTGCGCAATCCCGCGGCGGTCAAGAACCCGTTTTATCTGCTCGCGCCGGACGAACTCCTGCTGCCGCTGGTATTGCTCGCCACGGCGGCAACGGTGATCGCCTCGCAGGCGACGATCTCCGGGGCGTTCTCGGTCACGCAACAGGCCACGCGCCTGGGTTACCTTCCGCGCATACAAACCCGGCACACCTCCGAGACCGAGCGCGGTCAGATCTATGTCCCGCAACTGAGCTGGGTCATGCTGGTGCTGGTCATCCTGCTCGTGCTGGGGTTCAAGAATTCGAGCGCCCTCGCGTCGGCCTATGGCATCGCGGTATCCGGGACCATGGTGCTGACGACGGCGCTGGTCGCGGTGGTTGCCGTGCATCAGCCAAAACGATCGAACCCGCTGTTGCTTGCCGTGCTCGCGCTGGTCGGTGCGATGGAACTCGTATTTTTTGCCGCGAACGCCACCAAGATCGCCGACGGCGGGTGGTTCCCGCTCGCGTGCGGCCTGGCGCTGTTCGTGATGCTGACGACCTGGAAGGACGCGGAGACGATCCTCACTGCGCATGAGAGAAGCAAGTGCGTGCCCCTGGATGCCTTCCCCGCGCTGTGCAGCGCCAGCATTCCACGCGTTACGGGCACCGCGGTGTACCTCTCGCCGGACCCCACCTCGGTACCGACAGCGCTGATGCACAACCTCAAGCACAACAAAGTCCTGCACCAGCGCATCGTGTTCCTGACCATCGGCAACGAGGATGTGCCGCGTCTGTCCGACTTCGAGCGCACCGAGGTGCGCGTGCTCGAGCGCGGCCATGTCTACCAGGCGACGCTGCACTACGGTTTCATGGAGGAACCCGACGTGCCAAAAGGATTGAAGCTGCTCGAGCGCCACGGCTTGAAATTCGAGCCCCTGGATACGACTTTTTTCCTCGGCAAAGCCACCCTCGCGCGCGCTGCGAAGCCGGGGTTGTTCACCTGGCGCCGGGAGCTGTTCCGCTGGATGCAGCGCAACAGTCCCGCAACCGCGGAGTATTTCAAACTGCTCCCCGATCGCGTGATCGAACTCGGCACCAGAGTTACACTGTAGCCTCAGTCCTGCGTCCCCGAAGGGACCCCAACGGAGGAAGCACGGCATGAACAGCCTCAAACACTATTTCGGCCTGTTCATCGCCGCGACCAACATCGTGCGCCACCTGCGGGGCGAGGCGCCCGATCCGGACAACCTGGTCAGCTAAGCGCAGCCGGCTTGCCCGCCGCCGCCCCGATGCGCAGCGCCGCCGGCGGCCGATGCGCATCGGCTTGGCCGATGCGTTCGTATTCCGCGATCACCTGCGCTCCCAGCAACAGCAGCGTCGCCGCGATTTCCAGGCTGAGCAGCACGATGATGACCGTGGCGAGCGATCCGTACACCACGCTCACTTGCGACAGCGTGTCGAAATACCACGCCAGAGCGTGGCGGATGATTTCCCACAACAGGCCCGCCGTGGCGCCGCCGATCAGCGCATGGCTCGGCGAAATCCGGCCCACCGGCATGAAAAAATAGATGGAGGAGATGAGCAGGATTTCGACCGCCACGCCGGCCAGATAGACCAGGAGGCGCGCGAATCCGCCGAGTGACCAGGTGTGCCCCAGGACGGCGATGTTTTCTCGACCGAACGCAAGCAGATTGGCGAACACGAAGGTTTCCACGAACAGCACCGCGACGATGAATACGATGTAACCGAGGGGCAGCAGCGCCGAGAGCAGAAAGTGGCGCCTGCGCTCCGCCACGCGATGCAGAAATATCACCGAGATCGCGTTCTCCAGCACGCGGAAGGCGAGCGAGCTGAAGAACAGCATGGTCGCAAGCAGCACCCAGCCGATCACGTCGCGGTGAGTAAAAAACACCGTCGCCTCCTGCAGCATCGCCTGCGATTGCCCCGGCACCACCCACTCCAGCGCGCGCCGCAGGGTCGCGAGCAGCACCGCCTGGTCGATCACATGCGACAGCGCGACCACTACCAGGATGAGGAGCGGCACCAGGGAGAGCAGGGTGTAATACGCCACGGCGCCGGCGAGGAGCAGGCCCTGATTGGCGCGAAACGCCCTCAGCACCTGCAGCGCGAACGCGCCCGGGTGCTTGAGCACCTTGATGGCCTGTGGCGTGATGAGGTACATGGCGCGCATAGCTTTGCGGAAACCGCGAGTTCCCACGGCGATTCTACCGCGGGCGAACCGCGGCGGCGCAAACTTCAGTCGGACGCCCGAAAGCGGATGGTCGGATCGCGCTTGATCTGCTCGACCAGCGCGACTTCCCAGTTGAGATAAGCGCGCACGTCGAGCAGCGCGAACTCGGTGGCGGAGAGCAGGAGCTCGCGCAGCGCCGAGGGCGAAATGGCGAGGGTCATTGGACTACCTTGTCGCTTCGCGCCAAGGATTCGCCCTTGGGGCGGCCCGTCGGGCTCATGCGCGGCCGGGACGCGCTTCGCGAATGTCGGAATGCGGCGGGAATATTCCCCAGGCGTGCTCGTCGGGCTGGTAGAACTCGCGCCGGTGCAACTGCTCCAGCGCGAGCCCGTACATGTGGAAATTCAGCAGCGGCGCGTCGATGTGGATGGAATGCAGGTCCTCGGGCATGAACGACACGCCAGAGCCCTGCCGCACCACGTGCTGGCCTTTCTCGCGCACGCCGTTTTCGGCGGTGCGGTCGTAGAACCGGTTCAGCTCTTCGCCGCTCACGCCGACGATCACCGCCCAGGTGGTGTGGTTGTGCGCAGGCGTGGCGTAACCGCCGAGGGAGGAATTGGCATACAGCGCGAAGCGGTGGTCGGCGTCCTCGGCCAGGCGATAAAGGCAGGAGTTGCGCGCGCCGCCGGGCGCGGGC
>DAIRFM010000177.1:0-4735 GCA_036795025.1 Burkholderiales bacterium
AAACAGCACGCTGCCGGAAAACGACAGCAGCATCTGTTCCAGCCATTCGATCGCCGCCACGTCCAGATGATTGGTCGGCTCATCCAGGAGCAGGAGGTCGGGCGCGAGCACCAGCGCCCGCGCCAGGGCGACGCGCTTCTTCAGCCCGCCGGACAGATCCGATACCAGCCGATCAGCGTCGAGTTGCAGGCGCGAGAGCGTGGTTTCGACCTTGTGCTCCAGGCTCCAGCCATCGCTCGCATCGAGCGCCTCCTGCAACTGGTGCAGCCGTTCCATCAGAGCGGGATCGGCGGGTAAGCCGGCGTCGTGCGCTTCGGTGAGGGCGTGCGCGGCGGCGTGATAGTCGACGAGCAGTTGGGTGCCTTTGCCCAGCCCTTCAGCCACCGCTTCGAACACGCTCAAGCCGGACTGGAATACGGGTTCCTGCGACACGCTCGCCAGCTTCAGCTCCGGCGCGCGCCAGATTTTGCCGTCATCTGCGGCGGCAACCCCGTCGATGAGCTTCAGCAGGCTCGATTTGCCGGTGCCGTTGCGGCCGATCAGGCCGATGCGCTCGCCCGGCTCGATCACCAGATCGACATGATCGAGCAAAGGCACGTGGCCGTAAGCCAGTGAAACCTGGGAAAGCTGGATGAGGGGCATCGAGAGGCGGAGGCGCAGACAAGAATCTACCCCAAGGATAACCCATCGCGGCGCCTTTCTCCGCTTTGCCGCGGTTAAATCGCGTACTTTACCGAGCGTATTTCGGTAATCGGCAGCATGGCGATATCGCGCAGCTTCTCGTAGCGCTCGCAGCTCAAGTCGACCATCGAGCCAAGCTGCGAGTAGGATGAAGCGACAAAATGCTCCTGGCCGTCTTCGCCCTTGCGCGTAATGCCGAAATCCACGGTGGCGCGTTTTTGATGCGCCAGTTTGCTCAACAGGTTCTTGGTGGCCCAGATAGTGCCGAAACGCGCGAATTCGCTCAGGCGGGAAGCATGGTTGATGGTGTCCCCCAGCACGGCGAATTCCACGCTGGTTGCGGTCTGAAACGCGCCGAGCCACTCCTGGCCCTCGTGCAGCCCCGTGTTCAAGTACAGCTCGTTGAGCCAGTTCTTGCGCAGTTGCCACTTCTTGCTGATTTTCCTGACTTCCGATTTCAGTTCCTGCGCGCACGCAAGCGCATTGAAAATGTAGTCGCTGTCGGGTTGCGGCAAAAAATAGTAGACCATGCCGTCGCCGACATGCTTGCCGTAGGTCCCGTAGTACTTCCTGAATATCGGCCCCATCGTGGTCCAGATCTCGTTGATCAGTTCGAAGTACTCCTCCGGTGGCAGCTCCGAGCAGATCTTGACCGAGTTTTGCAAATCCGCCACCAGCACCGCCAGCGGGGTGAGGACCGGCAGGCGTTTTCGCATCAGGTCGCGAATCACCACGTCCCTCTGGCACAGAAAATCGAGCAGCGAGGCGTTATATTGCTGCGCCGGAATATAGACGACAAATATCCCTTCCCTGAAAAACGAGGCGAACACCCGCCAGTTTTCCGCGGCGCCGGCCAGGTCAGTCAGTTCGACCGAGAAATCGAGGATGGGTTTTCGCTCCAAGGTGACGACCGACTCGTCGTAGAGCCGGTCCGCAAGAGCCAGCGTCTCCCGGTCCAGACCGTGCAGCAGCGCGAGTACGCTGCCTTTGGCCAGGCGGTTCTTGGCGAGCGCGAGATGGACGCGCAGCAACTCGGAGCGGAAATAACCCGGTTTTTCAGACTCGGGCTGAAACAGCAGGAGAAACAGGTTGCGTGCTTCGCTGTGCGCCGGCAGGGTATCGAGGCCCGAGAGAATGCGCTTGCGCGCCGCGTCGTTGTACCAAGTCAACTCGAAGTTGTAATTCACCATGTAAGCAGGATGGGAAATGTCCTCGAGCGTGAGTCGCGGGGCGCGCCGATTTTCCGGCGCGGCCTCTTGTGTTTCCGGGCCGGCCACGGTCGCGCCATCTGCGGCCGCAGGAACCTGATCGGCCGCAGGGAACTCCCTCCCCGCTTGGACAATTCCTATGCGCGCCGCTACCTCCGCCATGGTCAACCCCTCCTTTTTCAATCGCTGGACATCTTCTATCCGGCCTATCGTTTCGTCAGGAAAGTACCCCATCAGCTTGGCATCACCTTCCTCCGGCTGCGGTTGCCTGAGCACTGGCTTAGACAGTACCCCTAACTTAATGTAATTATTTAGAGTTGCTCTAGAAATGCCTGTTTTTTCGATTATCTCTTTGCTTGATTTCATTTTTATCGAAGCGCATACCGAGTAAAGGATATGCGTTTTCTCCCGTTATTTATACTGTATAAATCATAACTTAGACAACTGTATAAGTTTTGTCAAGTACTATTTAGACAGTCTAACCTGGGCAGTCAACGCGTCATCGGGCCAAAAGCGGCAAAGCGGGGTATTCCGCCGTTGTCTCTCGGCCAGGGCCGCTCGACAATCGATTCAGAACGCGCTGCGGTCTGGAGCCGCTCGATGCCACAGTTCGGCGGGCGGTTGTGATGGATGTCAAATTCGCAGGTGGTGCTCCGCGGTAGTGTATATCGCGCAATTTTCATAGAACGTCCTGCCATGTCGAGCCAAGCCGAATTCCGCTGTCTGCCGCCGAGTTCGAAGTTGACAGACCCGATCCGTACCGACGCGCCGCCCCGTGACACCGGTGCGGCGAGCGTGTCCGCATGAGCCTGCCTGCACCCCTGCCGGTCGAAGAACTCGCGCACCGTTGCGATGCCCGGCAATTCAACTTTGCCACCACCGATGAACTCGAGGACATCGGCGTCATCCCCGGCCAGGAACGTGCCACCGACGCGATCGAACTGGCAGTCGGCATCGAGCGCGACGGCTACAACCTGTTCGTCATGGGCCCTGCGGGCTGCGGCCGGCACACGCTGGTGCGCCAGAAGATCGAGGCTCGGGCCAAGGGCGCGCCGCGGCCGTCCGACTGGGTCTACGTCAACAACTTCGTCCATCCGCATCGCCCCATCGCCATCGAGCTGCCGCCCGGCCGCGGCGCCGGGCTGCGCACGGACATGGCGCGGCTGGTGGAGGAGTTGCGCAGCAACATCCCGGCGGTATTCGAGGGCGACGAGTACCGCTCCAAGGCCGACAGCATCGACGCCGAATTCAAGGAACGCCACGAAAAGGCGTTTTCCGCACTGGGCGACGAAGCTATCGCCCAGGGGGTCGCCTTGCTGCGCACGCCGGCCGGGTTCTCCTTCGCGCCGGTCAAGGACGGTGAAGTGATGGGCGCGGACGAGTTCGCGAAGCTGCCCGAAGCGGAGCAGCAACGCATCAAGGGCGCAATCGAGGCGCTGCAGACGAAGCTCGAGCGGCTCATCCGCGACACCATGCGCTGGCGCAAGGAGCGCCTGGAGCGCGTGCAGGGGCTGAACCGCGAGATGACGCTGTACGCCGTCGGGCACCTGGTGGATGAGCTGAAGCAGCGCTACGCCGGCTGGCCGCGCGTAGTGGAATATCTGGATGCGGTGCAGCGGGATGTGATCGAAAACGCCGACGATTTCCGCAAACTGGACGAAGAGCCCTCGCCGATCGCGCGCCTCATGCAGCAGGAGGAACCCTCGCTGCGGCGCTACCAGGTCAACGTGCTGGTGGACAACGGCGCGCCCGACGGCTCGCCGGTAGTGTACGCGGACCACCCGACCCTCCAGAACCTGGTCGGCCGCATCGACCATATCTCACGCCTGGGAACGCTGGTCACCGACTTCGCCATGATCAAGCCCGGTGCGCTGCACCGCGCCAACGGCGGCTACCTGCTCGTGGACGCGATCAGACTGCTGACCCAGCCGTTCGCCTGGGAAGGATTGAAGCGCGCGCTGTTGCGCCATCAAATCCGCATCGAATCCGTGGGCGAGGTGTACGGCCTGGTGAGCACGCTGTCGCTGGAACCCGAGCCGATTCCGCTCAAACTGAAGGTGGTTCTCGTCGGTGAGCGGCTGCTGTTTTATCTGCTGCAGGCCTACGACCCGGATTTCGGCCAACTGTTTCGGGTGGCTGCCGACTTCGAGGAGCACCTGGAACGCACTCCGGACGCGAGCCTGCTGTTCGCCCGCTTCATCGCCACCCGTGCGCGCGGCGACGGCCTGTTGCCGGTCGAGCGCGACGCGGTTGCGCGCGTGCTCGATTTCGGCTCCCGTGCCGCCGGCGACACGCGCAAGATCACGGCCAACGTCCAGCGCCTGGTCACGCTGCTGCACGAAGCCGATTACCGCGCGCGCCAGACAGGCAGCGCCGCCATCGGCGTCGCCGCCATTCAAGGGGCGATCGATGCCCAGCGCCACCGCGCCGGCCGCCTGCGCGCCGAGGTCCAGGAAGCGATCCTGCGCGGCAAGGTGCTGATCGACACCGCCGGCGCGGCCGTCGGGCAGGTGAACGGCTTGTCCGTATTCGATCTCGGCGACTTCGCCTTTGCCGAACCAGTGCGCATCACCGCCACCACCCGCCTGGGCGAAGGCCAGGTGATCGACATCCAGCGGGAAATCGAGCTCGGCGGCGCAATCCACTCCAAGGGAGTGATGATCCTGTCTGCGTTTCTTGCAGCACGCTTCTCCAGCAACCTGCCGCATGCGCTCGCGGCTAGCCTCGTGTTCGAACAGACCTACGGCCATGTAGACGGCGACAGTGCCTCGCTCGCCGAGTTGTGCGCCCTGCTCTCGTCGCTGGCCGACGTACCGATCCGGCAGGGCTTCGCGGTCACCGGCTCG
>DAIRFM010000178.1:0-4732 GCA_036795025.1 Burkholderiales bacterium
CCGTGATCGTGGACGGCGAGCCGGTGCGCTCCTGCCTGATGTTCGCCGTGCAGGCGGCCGGCAAGAAAATTCGCACCGTCGAGGGGTTGGCCGATGGCGACACGCTACACCCTATGCAGCAGGCCTTCATGGACAATCACGGCCTGCAATGCGGCTTCTGCACGCCCGGCTTCCTGATGCTGGCGATCGGCGTGCTCGAGCGCGAGCCCGACATCAGCGACGAGGATCTATTGGACGTGCTGTCGTCGAACCTGTGCCGCTGCACCGGCTACCAGAACATCATCAAGGCCGTGCGCGCTGCGGCGAAAGAAATGCGTACCCATGCACCGTCACCCTGAGGTGCGAGCCGCGAAAGCGGCGAGCCTCGAAGGGCGACGGCCCGGGCCGTTCATCCTTCGAGGACTTCGCTTCGCGAAGCCACCTCAGGATGACGAGTTCTAGCTGTGACGCTCCCAAAAAAATACGTCGGACGCTCCGTCCCTCGTCTGGAAGACCGGCCGCTGCTGCTGGGCCAGAGCCGCTTCGCCGCCGACATTTCGTTTCCCGGCCAGTGGCACATGCGCGTGGTGCGCTCGAGCGTCGCGCACGGAAAAATAAAATCGACCGACGCCACGGCCGCGCTCAAACTGCCCGGCGTGCACGCGGTGTGGACCGCCGCCGACGTGGCACACATTCCGCCGATCCCGTTCCGGCTCACCGGCCTCAAGACGCTCGATCCGTACCGGCAGCCGGTGCTGGCGAAGGAGGTCGTGCGCTATGTCGGCGAGCCGGTGGCGGTGATTTTCGCGGACGAAGAATACTTGGCGGAGGACGCCGCAGAACTTGTAGACGTACAAATTGATCCGCTGCGAGCAACGCTTGTTTGCTCCGATCAACCCGACTTCTTCGACCACGTCTTGAGTTCTGAGCCCGGCGTGATCCGCAAGGGTTACGGCGACGTGGACGCCGCCTTCCACGCCGCGCATGCGATTGTTTCGCTTGAGCTTTTCATCGGGCGCCACTCCGGCGTGCCGCTCGAGACGCGCGGCGCCATCGCCCGTTACGACGAAGCGCGCGACATTTTGGAACTGCACGGTGCCGCCAAAGTGCCGCACTGGAACCGCGATACGCTGGCGCAAATGCTTGGGCGCAAACGGGAATCCATTCAGTTGTTCGAAGGTCATGTCGGCGGCGGCTTCGGCATTCGCGGCGAACTGTATCCCGAGGATATTTTGGTTTGCGCCGCCGCGCTGAAATTCCGTAAGGCCATCAAATGGATCGAGGACCGGCGCGAGCACCTGATCGCGGCCAATCATTCGCGCGAGCAGCACCATAAAATCCGCGCCGCCATCGATAAGGACGGCCATCTCCTTGCGATCGATAACGAATTTTTCCACGACAACGGCGCCTATATGCGCACCCATGCCGCCACCGTGCCCGATCTCACGGCGGCGATGTTGCCTGGCCCGTATCGCGTACCGGCCTACCGCGCCACAGGTCACATCAGACTCACGAATAAAACGCCCTGCGGCACCTATCGCGCGCCGGGCCGTTACGAATCTTCCTTTGTTCGCGAGCGGTTACTCGATGCCATCGCGGCAAAAGTCGGCGTGGATAAAGTTGAAATCCGCCGGCGGAATCTAATCGCCAAAAGTGCGATGCCCTACAAACTCGGGCTCGAAACCCTTGGCACGCATATCGTTTACGACTCCGGTGACTATGCGCTTCTCCTTGATAAGGCTCTTAAATCAGCCGGCTGGGACGAACTGCAAAACGCGTTACGCAAGCGTCGCGCCACCGGCGAAAAAGTAGGCGCTGGCGTCGCAATGTTCGTGGAAAAAAGCGGGCTTGGGCCGTTTGATACCGTCAGAATCGAAGTGAAATCAGATGGTTCGGTCGAAGTCGTCACCGGCGTCGCCTCGCTCGGACAAGGCGTCGAGACCGTCGTCGCGCAAATCTGCGCCGACGCGCTCGGCGTAAACTATAGCAATATCAACGTCATCCACGGCCAGACCGACCGCATCGACAAAGGCATGGGCGCCTTTGCTTCGCGCGTCACCGTGATGTGCGGGGAAGCCACGCGCCTGGCCGCCACCAAATTGCGCGCAGAACTGCTGGAGGTGGCCGCCGGACTGATGCAGAGCAACGCAGACGTGCTCGATCTCGTGGGCGAACAAATTGTTCGTCGGGACTTCGCCTCCGGGCCTGTTCTGACGCTCGCGGAACTCGCGCGCGAGCACGCCGCGCCCCTCTCCGCCGAGGCGACTTTCGAGTCGGCGCACATGGTCTATCCCTACGGCGCCCACATCGCCGCCGTGCGCGTCGATGCCGACACCGGCGGCGTCACCATCGAGCGCTATGCGATCGCCTACGACATCGGCAAAGCGGTCAATCCGAAACTGGTGGAAGGCCAGATCGCCGGCGGCCTGGCGCAAGGAATCGGTGGCGCGCTGCTGGAGGAATTTCTCTACGACGGGAGCGGCGAACCGCTCTCGGTGAGTTTCGCCGATTACCTGATGCCGACCGCGCGCGACATCCCCGAGCTTTCCATCCTCGTCACCGAGGATGCGCCGAGCCCGCTCAATCCGCTCGGCCTCAAGGGCGCCGGCGAAGGCGGCGCCAATCCGGTCGGCGCGGCGATCGCTTCGGCCATCGACGACGCGCTCGGGCGTCCCGGCGCGGTGACGCGATTGCCGGTCTCGCCGCAGCGGCTGAAGGCGCTCATGGCGCAGACTTAAGGCTTGAAGTCCGGCCGGTAGCCGTCCGCGGTCTTTTCGATGCGGCCGGCGAACGGCGCCCCGACGTGGCCGGGCATCACCAGCGCGCCGCTGGACACACAATAGTCGAGCACCTTGCGCCGGCTGACGCGCGCCTGCACCGCATCGGAGTTTTTTGGAAAATTCCAATTGGGATAATAAACCTGCAGCAGATGGTGCCACACGTCGCCGATGAAGACGCCGCGCTGGCCTTTACTGTCGAGCTTGAAAAACACATGGCCGGGCGAATGACCGGGCGCCGAGTCGATCTCGATGAAGTCGTTGAGGCGGTAGGGCCCGCCGCTCACCAGATCGGCCTTGCCGTATTCGAGGATCGGCACCACGCATTCGCGGAAAGTGCCCAGCTCCGCCGGTCCCTCTTTCGGATCGGCATCGACCTTGGAGAAATAATCGACATCGGGCTTGGAGAAAACATAGCGCGCATTGGGAAAGGTCGGCACCCATTTGCCGTCGCGCAGCTGCGTGTTCCAGCCGACGTGATCGTGATGCAAATGGGTGCACATCACCAGATCAATGTCCTGCGGCCGCGCGCCGGCGGCGGCGAGGCGCTCCAGATAAGGCTCATTGAGCCTATGCCAGAACGGGCGGCCCGGCTTGTCCTTGTTGTTGCCGCAGCAGGAGTCGATGAGGATCGTCTTGCCGCCGACCTTCAACAGCCAGCTATGGACGGAGAGCCTGATGCGGCCGCTTTCGGCCTCGTAGTGGTGCGGCGCCAGCCAGCGCTCGTGCTCGGCGAATTGCGCATCCGTCATCTCGGTAAAAACATCGCGCAGCTTGTAACTGGGGACGTTGGTTTCCTCGACGCGCGTGATGGTGGCCTCGCCTACTTTGAACACCGGCATCTCCATGCGAAATGATGCGGCAGCCAGTGGCGCTACCGATAAAGACATTCTATTGGCCGTTAAAAACTTAGGCCAGCCTCTTCAACAGCCGTGTCACCAGCCGCTGCTCCTCCTCCGTCAATGCCGCCAGCATCGCGGCGGTGATCTCGGCGGCGACCAACTGGGCTGCTTGCGTCACCTGGCGGCCGCGCTTGGTGAGCGCCACCGCGCGGCGGCGACGGTCGTTCGGATCGTTGAGCGCGGTCAGAAAGCCGCGCGCACCCAGCCGGTCGACCACGCCCTTGATGGTGGCGGCGTCGAGATAGATCAGCCGGCCGAGATGGTTCTGCGAACAGGGGCCGACCTCGGCGAGCTTGGCGAGCGCGGCGAACTGAGTCTGGGTCAGCCCCTCGATCATGCGCGTGGTGAAGATCGCGGTGTGGCGTTGCAGGGCGACGCGCACAGAAACCCGACCTGGTCGTCGAGCACGAAGCGTCTGTGCCCGGCCGCAGCCGCCGCGGGCGTCGCCATGTTCAATTTTTCACGCCGCATCGCCGGCCCGTTTCTCTACAACCGCGTGCAACCGAAATCCCAGCGGGTGAGAAATCATGAACGGGATCGCGCCATGACGAAAAGCCTAACTTTGCCTAGACACTGAAAATGCAGGGATTTTTGGCGGAGACGGTCTTACACCGTCAAATAGGCTCTTTGCACGTCCAGGTTGGTGTCGAGTTGTGCGATCGAGCCCTGCCAGCGGATCTGGCCCTTCTCGAGCACATAGACCCGGTCGGACACCAACCGCGCGAAATGGATGTTCTGCTCGCAGAGCAGGATCGACAGCCCCTCTTTTTTGAGTTCGACGATGGTGTTGGCCATCTGCTCCACGATCAGCGGCGCCACGCCTTCCGAGGGCTCGTCGAGCAGCACCAGCAGCGGATTGCCCATCAGCGTGCGCGCCACCGTGAGCATCTGCTGCTCGCCGCCGCTCATGCGGTCGCCCAGGCGGTTCGGCATATCGGCGAGATTGGGGAACAACGCGAACAGGCTAGCAGCCGTCCATGACGGCGCAGGCTGACCATCGGTGAAGCGACGCGGCGGCTGGCGGCCGATGTCGAGATTTTCCATGACGGTCAAATCGGAAAAGATGCGGCGGTC
>DAIRFM010000179.1:0-4714 GCA_036795025.1 Burkholderiales bacterium
GCGCGCCGTGGGTCGAAATGAAGTACTGCAGCACGTTCAGGCCTTCGCGGAAGTTCGCCGTGATCGGCGTCTCGATGATCGAGCCGTCGGGCTTGGCCATCAGGCCGCGCATGCCGGCGAGCTGGCGGATCTGCGCCGCCGAGCCGCGCGCGCCGGAATCGGCCATCATGTAAATCGAGTTGAACGATTCCTGCCGTACTTTCTTGCCCTTGCGGTCGGTGACCTCCTCGTGCGAGAGCTGCTCCATCATGGCCTTGGCCACCTGGTCGCCCGCACGGCCCCAGATGTCGACCACCTTGTTGTAGCGCTCGCCCACGGTCACCAGGCCAGAGGTGTACTGCTGCTCGATTTCCTTCACTTCGGCCCCTGCGGCCGAGATCAGGCTGTGCTTTTGCTGCGGCACCAGCATGTCGTCGACGCAGATCGAGATACCCGCGCGGGTGGCGAAAGTGAAACCCGCCCGCATCAATTTATCGGCGAAGATCACCGTTTCGCGCAGGCCGCAGCGGCGGAACGACGCGTTGATGAGCTTGGAGATTTCCTTTTTCTTCAGCGCCTTGTTGATCAGCGCGAAAGGCAGCCCCGCCGGCAGGATCTCGGACAGCAGCGCGCGCCCGACCGTGGTCTGGTAGCGCGTCGTCTTCTCGATTTTCTCGCCGGTCTCGGTCAGGTCGTATTCGCGGATGCGCGCCCTGATCATGGCGTGCAGCTCGACCTTGCCGCTTTCATAGGCGCGCGTCAGCTCGCCCATGTCGGCGAAAGCCATACCCTCGCCGGCGGCGGCGATGCGCTCGCGCGTGGCGTAGTACAGGCCGAGCACGATGTCCTGCGACGGCACGATGACAGGCTCGCCGTTGGCGGGCGAGAGTATGTTGTTGGAGGCGAGCATCAGGGTGCGCGCTTCCATCTGCGCTTCCAGCGACAGCGGCACGTGCACCGCCATCTGGTCGCCGTCGAAGTCGGCGTTGAATGCCGCGCACACCAGAGGATGCAGCTGGATCGCCTTGCCCTCGATCAGCACCGGCTCGAACGCCTGGATGCCGAGGCGGTGCAGGGTGGGCGCGCGGTTGAGCATCACCGGATGCTCGCGGATCACGTCTTCGAGGATATCCCACACCACCGGGGTTTCGGCCTCTACTTCGCGCTTCGCCGCCTTGATGGTGGTGGCGATGCCCTGCAGCTCGAGCTTGTTGAAAATGAAGGGCTTGAACAGTTCGAGCGCCATTTTCTTGGGCAGACCGCACTGGTGCAGCTTCAACTGCGGGCCGACCACGATCACCGAGCGGCCGGAGTAGTCGACGCGTTTGCCCAGCAGGTTCTGGCGGAAACGCCCACCCTTGCCCTTGATCATGTCTGCCAGCGACTTCAGCGGGCGCTTGTTCGCGCCGGTCATGGCCTTGCCGCGGCGGCCGTTATCGAGGAGCGAATCCACCGCCTCCTGCAGCATGCGCTTCTCGTTCTTGACGATGATCTCGGGCGCCTTCAGTTCCAGCAGGCGCTTCAGGCGGTTGTTGCGGTTGATCACGCGCCGGTACAAGTCGTTCAGATCCGAAGTGGCAAAGCGGCCGCCGTCGAGGGGCACCAGCGGGCGCAGATCCGGCGGCAGCACCGGCAGCACTTCCATGATCATCCAGTAGGGCTTGATGCCCGATTTCTGGAAGCCCTCCAGGACCTTGAGACGCTTGGCGAATTTCTTGATCTTGGTGTCCGAGGTGGTGCTCTCCAGATCCTTCCTCAGGCGCTCGATCTCGTGCCCGACGTCGAGGTTGCGCAGCAGTTCGCGTATGCCCTCTGCACCCATTGCGGCGGAAAACTCGTCGCCATGTTCCTCGATCTTGGTGAGATATTGTTCTTCGGTCAGGAGCTTGCAGCGCTGGATGTCGGGATCGGTCACCATGCCGGCATCGGTCACGACATAGGCTTCGAAATAGAGCACGCGCTCGATGTCGCGCAGCGTCATGTCGAGCACCAGGCCCAGGCGCGACGGCAGCGACTTCAGGAACCAGATGTGCGCAACCGGGCTGGCGAGCTCGATGTGGCCCATGCGCTCGCGCCGCACTTTTGCCAGCGTCACTTCGACGCCGCATTTCTCGCAGATCACGCCGCGGTGCTTCAGGCGTTTGTATTTGCCGCACAGGCATTCGTAGTCCTTGATCGGACCGAAAATCTTGGCACAGAACAGGCCGTCACGCTCCGGCTTGAAGGTGCGGTAGTTGATGGTCTCCGGCTTTTTCACTTCGCCGTAGGACCAGGAGCGGATCTTCTCAGGCGAGGCGAGTCCGATCTTGATCGAGTCGAACTCCTCGTCCTGCGTAACCTGCTTGAACAAATCGAGTAGTGCTTTCATCTTTCACTCCAAAGTGGCGTGATGCACCTAAAAACCAAAACCTAATTTAACCGAGGAACGGCGCGGATCGGAACGCGGGGTCTCCGCGTCTGACCGCACCGATCCGGAGCCTCAGTACCTTTCCAGATCAATGTCGATGCCGAGCGACCTGATCTCTTTCACCAGCACGTTGAACGACTCGGGCATGCCGGCGTCGATCTTGTGGTCGCCCTTGACGATGTTCTCGTACACCTTGGTGCGGCCGGAGATGTCGTCGGATTTCACCGTCAGCATCTCCTGCAGGGTGTAGGCGGCGCCGTAAGCTTCCAGCGCCCACACTTCCATCTCGCCGAAACGCTGGCCGCCGAACTGCGCCTTGCCGCCCAGAGGCTGCTGCGTCACCAGGCTGTACGGTCCGGTGGAGCGCGCATGCATCTTGTCGTCGACCAGATGGTGCAGCTTGAGCACATGCATGTAGCCCACGGTCACCGGGCGGTCGAAGACCGCGCCCGTGCGGCCGTCGGAAAGCCTCACCTGGCCGTCGCGCGGCAATCCGGCGATCTCCAGCATGTCCTTGATCTCGGCCTCGTTGGCGCCATCGAACACCGGCGTGGCGAAGGGCACTCCGTCTTTCAGGTTATAGGCCAGGCGCACCACCTCTTCGTCGCTCAGCGCAGCCAGGTTTTCGGCCTTGCCGCTGCTGTTGTAGATGCGGTTGAGGAACTTGCGCAAATCGGCGATCTTGGCCTGCGCCTTGAGCATTTCACCTATTTTCACGCCCAGGCCCTTGGCCGCCCAGCCCAGGTGGGTTTCGAGGATCTGCCCCACGTTCATGCGCGAAGGCACGCCCAAGGGGTTCAGCACCACGTCGAGCGGGGTGCCGTCGGCCATGTACGGCATGTCCTCGACCGGCACGATCTTGGAGATGACGCCCTTGTTGCCGTGGCGGCCGGCCATCTTGTCGCCGGGCTGCAGGCGCCGCTTCACCGCGACGTAGACTTTGACCATCTTCTGCACGCCCGGGGGCAACTCATCACCCTGGGTGAGCTTTTTCTTCTTCGCTTCGAACGCCACGTCGAAATCGACGCGCTTCTGCGCCAGGCTGTCCTTGAGGCTCTCGAGCTGCGCCGCCGCCTCTTCGTTGGCCAGACGGATGTCGAACCAGTGGTAGTGCTCGAGCCCCTCGAGATAGCTCTTGGTCAGCTTCGCGCCCTTGGCCAGTTTCTTCGGTCCGCCGTTGACCGTCTTGCCCACGATCAGGCGCTCGATCCGTTCGAACGTGTCGGCCTCGACGATGCGCATCTGGTCGACGAGGTCGAGCTTGTAGCGCTTCAGCTCCTCGTCGATGATCTGCTGCGCGCGCTTGTCGCGCTCAATGCCCTCGCGTGTGAACACCTGCACGTCGATGACCGTTCCGGAAATTCCGGAAGGAACGCGCAGCGACGTGTCTTTCACGTCGGACGCCTTTTCGCCGAAGATCGCGCGCAACAGCTTTTCTTCCGGCGTCAGCTGGGTCTCGCCTTTAGGGGTGACCTTGCCCACCAGCACGTCGCCCGCCTCGACTTCGGCGCCGACGTAGACGATGCCCGATTCGTCCAGGCGCGACAGCTGCGCCTCGGACAGGTTGGAAATGTCGCGGCTGATCTCCTCGGGGCCGAGCTTGGTGTCGCGCGCGACCACCGTCAGCTCCTCGATGTGGATCGAGGTATAGCGGTCGTCGGCGACCACGCGCTCGGAGATGAGGATGGAGTCCTCGAAGTTGTAGCCGTTCCAGGGCATGAACGCGACCAGCATGTTCTGTCCCAGCGCGAGCTCGCCCATGTCGGTCGAGGCGCCGTCGGCGACCACGTCACCCTTGGCGATTTTCTCGCCCACGTTGACCAGCGGACGCTGGTTGATGTTGGTGTTCTGGTTGGAGCGGGTGTACTTGACCAGATTGTAGATGTCCACCCCGACGTCGCCGGCGACGGTCTCGTCGTCATTGACGCGCACCACGATGCGGCTCGCATCGACGTAATCGACGACGCCGCCGCGCAGGGCCTGCACCGCAGTGCCGGAGTCGACCGCTACCGTGCGCTCGATGCCGGTTCCGACCAGGGCCTTCTCCGGGCGCAGGCAGGGCACCGCCTGGCGCTGCATGTTGGAGCCCATCAACGCGCGGTTGGCGTCGTCGTGCTCGAGGAACGGGATCAGCGAGGCCGCCACCGACACGATCTGCGACGGCGCGACGTCCATGTATTCGACGCGGTCCGGGGTCGCGAGCATGAACTCGTTCTTGTTGCGGCAGGACACCAGGCCTTCTTTCAGCTTGCCCTTGTCCAGGTCGGCATTCGCCTGGGCGATGACGAAGTTGCCTTCCTCGATCGCGGACAGAAAATCGATCTGGTC